>JBCCRG010000079.1:0-10856 GCA_039208155.1 Bacteroidota bacterium
CCCGTGGTTGCACTCGTGGACGACCAGGCCGACTACGGCTGGCTGGCGGAGTACGGCGTCGCCGACGTGCTCGACGCGGCGACGTTCAGCCCGGCCTCGCTGTGGGCGACGGTGCAGTACGCCTATGCCCGGTCGGGCGCGCAGGCCCCCATCGCGGCGCGGTTTCGCTCGCTCGTCCAGGCCGCGCCCGACATCATTGCGCGCTTGGACGCGCAGGGCAACGTGCTGGACGTGCACATCCCGACGGAGTTCAAGACCGCCGTCACGAAGGCAATGACACGTCGCAGCGACCTCGATCAGGTGGTCGGCGCAGCGGTGATGGATCGGATTGTGGCGGCCTGCCATGCCAGCCTGGCCTCGGGGGTGCGGGAACGGGTCCAGTACGAGACGGCCGTCCGCGGCCAGACGCGCTACCGCGAGGCCGTGTGCCTAGCCATCTCGGACGAGGACTTTCTGGTCGTCGTCCGCGATACGACGGCGCTGGTCGAGTCCGAGGCGCAGCGGGTGCAGGCTGCGAGCGCCCTCGCGCGCTCGGCGTCGGAGCTGCAGTTCCGCTCGGCGCTGCTCCAGCAGGTCGCCCGGAGCGCCCCCATAGTGTTCTTCTCGCTCGACGCCGAAGGCCGTTTCATGCAGGTCGAAGGGCGCGGGCTCGACACCCTCGACGTCGGCTCGCAGGACCTCGTCGGTGAGTCGGTCCTGGAGCGCTACGCGACGACCAACACCCGGATCGTGCGGGCCGTGCGACGCGCGCTTGGCGGCGAGCGGGTGAGCGTTCTCATCGAGCAGGGGGGGCGGGCGTTCGAGACGACCTACACGCCCGTGACCGACGACGACGGGGCCGTCGTGCAAGTCATCGGGGTGGCGACCGACGTGACGGACCGGCTGGAGGCGCAGGAAGAGCTACAGCGCTCCCGAACGGCGCTGCGCGAGCTGGCTGCGCACCTGCAGTCGGTGCGTGAGCAGGAGCGTCGCCGCATCTCGCGCGAGGTCCACGACGTGCTCGGCCAGGCGCTCACGGCGCTGCGGCTCAACGTCGGCTGGCTCGCCCAGCGCCTCCCCGACGAGCCGCCGGTCGCGAAGCGCGTCGCGACCACCGAGGCGCTCATCGACGATACCATCAAGCACGTCCGCCAGATCGCCGCCCAACTCCGCCCCGGCGTGCTCGACGACTTCGGGCTCGTGAGCGCGATGGAGTGGTACACCGAGCAGTTCACGGCCCAGGCCGAGATCCCGGTCATCTTCGAGGCGGCCCCGGACGTGGACGAGACCGAAATCGCAGGCGAGGTGGCGACGGCGCTCTTCCGCATCCTGCAGGAGGCGCTCACCAACGTGGCCCGCCACGCCCAGGCGACGCGCGTCACGGTCGCGCTCGACCTCGACCAGGATCGCCTGTGCCTCCGCGTGCGCGACGACGGCGTGGGGATGGACCCCCAGCGACAGACGCGCACGCTTGGCCTCCTCGGCATGCGCGAGCGGGCACTTATTCTCGACGGTACCGTCGAAATCACCAGCGCGCCCGGGCGCGGTACCACGCTCGCTGCCGAGGTGCCCCTGCGCGGCGGAACCTCTGATCAGACCCTCGACCTCTCCTACCTCATCACCGCCCCCTCATGACGCGTGTACTCATCGCCGACGACCACGCCATCGTACGGCGCGGTCTCGTCGACATCATCGACGAAGCTATCGACCTCCAGGTGAGCGGCGAGGCTTCCGACGGCAGCGAACTCATCGCCCTCGTCCGCACCCAGGGCTGCGACGTGATCGTGCTCGACCTGAGCATGCCGGGCGTGAGCGGGCTCGACCTCATCAAGCTGCTCAAGAGCGAGTACCCGAAGCTACCCCTCCTCGTGCTCTCGGCGCACCCGGAAGATCAGTATGCCGTCCGCGTCCTGCGCGCGGGGGCCTCGGGCTACCTCACGAAGGAAAGCGCGCTCAGCGACCTCGTCCGAGCCATCCGCCGCGTCGCCGGGGGCGGGCGCTACGTCACGCCCGCGCTCGCCGAGACGCTGCTCTCGCACCTCGACAGCGAGCCGGGCCAGGCGCTCCACGAGACGCTCTCCGACCGGGAGTACCAGGTGCTGTGCCGCATCGCTTCGGGCAAGCAGGTGAGCGAGATCGCCGACGAACTCGCGCTCAGCGTCAAGACGATCAGCACCTACCGGTCGCGCATGCTCCAGAAGATGAGCATGAAGAGCAACGCAGAGCTGACCCGGTATGCGATCAAGAATGGCCTCGTCGAGTGAGAGCGCACATGCCGGACGCGGTCGGTGATGTCGCCCTCAGGCTCGTGTCAGACAAACACGTACGTCGTTACCACCTACTTCGACTACGAGGACCCGGGAAGTCTTCGGGGGAGGGAAGCATACGTGCGCTTACCGATAGACCGAGCCCCGATCCGTAGAATGATATCCGGTTACCTCTACGAGGTAGCCACCCACCTCTCTTTATGGTTGACCGACACGCCGCCCAGAGCCGTGTCCCTGTGATGACGCATGTAGCCGCAGATACTTCCAACCGCCTCCAGAACCAGGGCCTCGACCGCGCTGTTTCGCCCGCACTCCGGGTGCTGCTCGTCGACGACTCTCCTGCGGTCCGGCGCTCCATCGCCGAACGCATCCGTCCTCTGGGACACATTGAGGTCGTGGGTGAGGCCGAGAACGCCACGACGGGGTATCGCTTCGCTACCGACCTCAAGCCCGACGCGGTCGTGCTCGACATCAACATGCCCGACCGGAGCGGCGTCTGGGTGCTGCGCATGCTGAAGCGCGACCGGCTCGACGCGCACGTGCTCGTGTTCACCAATCACGGAAGCGACTTCTACCGCCGCAAGTGCCTCGAAGCAGGCGCGCTGGCGTTCTTCGACAAGCACGTCGAGTTCGACGCGCTGGTCGGTACACTCGAAAACCTCGCGGACCGTAAGCTCGGGACGTAGGGCAGGTCGGCCGGTGCTTGGCTCAGTTGAGGGACGGGTCGTCCGGGTAGTTGGCGAGTAGGCGGTACTCGCCTCCGAGCGCCATCACGACTTCGCGCCATAGGTGCGCGTCGCTGTCGTAGACGAGGCGGCGGTGGCCTGGACGCACCACCCAGCCGTCGCCTTCCACCTCGGAGTCGAGTTGGCCAGGGCCCCAGCCCGCGTACCCCGCGAAGAAGCGGAAGGCCTCGGCCTCGGCCTCCGCTGCATCGATCATCGTCACGGCTTCCTCGAAGCGCCCGCCCCACCACACGCCGTCCAGCACCGGAATCGAACCGTCTATCTCGCCGTAGGGGTGCAGGAAGTGGAGCGTGTCGAGCTGGACGGGGCCGCCCTGGTACAGCTCCGCATCGAAGCCGAGTGGCTCATCGAGGACGTCCGAGAGGTGGTGCCCGGTGGGGCGGTTCAGGATGAGGCCGAACGTGCCCTCGTCGGAATGCTCGCAGAGCAGCACCACGGTCCGGCGGAAGTTCGGATCGCGCAGCGCAGGCTCGGCGATGAGCACCGTGCCGGGGGCGAGGGAGGCGTCGGGCGCGGCCATGGGGCAGGGCAGGTTGCAGCGGGGTGGCGCAACTTCTGCATTCGCCTAGCCAAAGTCCACGCCTTGGCCGATTCTCCCTGTGGATCGCGGGGCGAGGCCGTCAGCCGTCGGCGCTCAGCGATCGTCCTGCGCTCGTACGAGAACGACCCGGCATGCGAGAACCATCGCTGCAGCGAGAGCGCAAGCGAGTCCGACGAAATAATCTTGGTTTAGCTTGACCAAGATCAGATAGGGGTACACCTTCAATGACCAATGACCAATGACCAATGACCAATGACCAATGACCAATGACCAATGACCCCAAAAAGGTGGGAGGCGGTCCCGCACACCCAGACCGCCTCCCGGTGGCGAGCGCCCAGCCGAACACCGCAGCCGCGCGGTGTCAGGAGCTGGCCGAGGCCCGCCAGTTCAAGAAATGGGGCCGCCCGTGCGGCGTTCAGTCACGCGCAGCCGGGGGCAGGTGAGTGAGGAGGTCCGGCGCGCTGTGTCGGATCGAGGCGAGCAGCGCGGCGTCGATGTCGTAGGCACGCGCGTCGTCGAAGACGAGGTGGACGGGGCCGCTGCGGATCCACCACCACCGCTCGTCTTGGTCGAAGGCCGCCTGTACGGCCGCGCTGAGCACCTGCTCGTCGGAGAGGTGCGTCTGCCGGTAGTCTTCCACGTGCACCTCCATCGGCTGCATCGCCAGGTGGTCTAGGCTGGTCGCGACGAGGCTGCAGGTGAGCAGCCAGGCGGCGATGAGCGAGACGGGGATGAGCGAGTCGGGCACGGGGCCGGGTGCGGATGGGGTGACGGCGGCCGAAGGTGCTAGCGTCGTTCCACCCAGACCCCAGGTGCAACAAGGCGCCAGCTTGGTAACGAAATGCCGTCATCCTTGCGGACTGAACGCGTTCGCCGCGCTCGAAATCGCCGGGAAGGTGACGGCGTCTCACCCTGATCCGCGCCGGGCCGGGCCGGTTCGGGAACCCCGCATCGTACCTTGACCGGCTGTTTCACCTTCGCGCTTCCCCCTGCCACATGCTCAACCCGGATACCCTCGCTGACCTCAAAGCGCGCTTCGCCGAGGTCAACCGCCTGATGGCTCAGCCCGAGGTGGCGACCGACCCGAAGCAGCTCGCCGAGTTGGGCCGCGAACTCTCCGACCTGCGGGATATCGTCACGGCGATCGACGTGTACGAGGGGCTGCAGCAGGAACAGGCCGACCTCCGCGAGATGGCGCAGGGCGACGGCGAGCTCGCCGAGATGGCCGCGATGGAACTGGAGGAGGTCGAGCCGAAGCTGCCCGACGCTGAGGAGCACCTGCGCCAACTCCTCATCCCGAAGGACCCGGCCGACGCGAAAGACGCCATCGTCGAGATCCGCGCGGGGACCGGCGGCGACGAGGCTGCGCTCTTCGCTGGCGACCTCTTCAAGGTCTACGAGAAGTACGCCGAGTCGCACGGCTGGCGCATTGAGCTCATGGACGCGACGGCGGGGACGCAGGGCGGGTTCAAGGAGCTCATCTTCACCGTGCGCGGCGCGCAGGCGTTCGGGCTCCTGAAGTTCGAGAGCGGCGTCCACCGCGTCCAGCGCGTGCCCGCGACAGAGAGCCAGGGCCGCATCCACACCTCCGCCGCGACGGTCGCCGTGCTGCCCGAGGCGGAGGACGTGGACGTGGAGATCCACAACAACGACCTCCGCATCGACTTCTACCGCTCGTCGGGGCCGGGCGGGCAGAGCGTCAACACGACCGACTCCGCCGTCCGCATCACGCACATCCCGACCGGCGTGGTGGTGTCCATCCAGGACGAGAAGAGCCAGCACAAAAACAAGGACAAGGCGATGCGTGTGCTGCGCAGCCGCGTCTACCAGATGGAGCGCGAGAAGGCCGAGGCCGAGCGCGCCGCCGCCCGCCGCGAGATGGTCGGCTCGGGCGACCGCTCGGCGAAGATCCGCACCTACAACTGGCCGCAGGGTCGTGTGACCGACCACCGTCTCGAAGGCGACAACAAGAACCACGCGCTCCAGAACATCCTCGGCGGCGCGCTCGACCCCATCATCGAAGCGCTGCGGCTGGAGGAACAGGCCGAGCGGATGCGTGAGCAGGCCGAGGGATAGGCCTGAGAACGTACAGGGCCGGGAGCCGCATCCCCCAGGCAAGGATCATGCGCACAGTCAAGACTCGCCCGCGTCTCGCAAGACCAGATCGATGAGGGCGGGGGCCAGCCGGTACTCTGCCGCGAGCAGCGCGTCGATCAGCGGTCGGACCTCGGCGACTACCCCCTGCCGCTTCGCGAGGGTGAGGATCCCAAGTGTACCGAGCGGATGTACACCGAGCGCCTTCGCACACGCTCGCGCTGCGCGTTCGTCAAGCACAACGCGGAAGCCGGGGTGTTCAGCGGCGAACGAGATGGCAGCGCTCTCGCCCGCGCCGAGCCCCCACGGTAGCACCGATGGACGGACCGTCACAGGAACAATCTCGACCTCGGGTGTGCCTCCAAGCCAGCGCTTTGCGGGATCTTGAACGCGCCCGGCATCCACTTCGGCGGCAACCGCTTCGGGGATCACACGCCGCGCCGCCATTATTTTCAGGGTATCCAGCAGCCCAATCTTGCCGAGCGCGATGAGAGGCGAGGCGTCGAACACCCAGCGTCGTTCCATAGCGGTGCACGCCTAGGATAGCCCCTGCAACTCGTCGCGAAGGTCGTCGGGTGTGAGTTGAAAGGCCGACACGTCATACCGAGCGAGGGCTTCGTGGAACGCCTCCCGGCTTACGCCTGCGAGTTCGGCAGCCTTGCCCTGCGAGAGACGGCCCACCTCGTACCACTTCACGGCCGCTGCGAGACGTAACTCGCGCACGAAGGTGGCAGGCGAGCCTTCAAGGCCCATCAGGGTGTCTTCTGGCAGATCGAACTGGATCGTGACAGGCATAGCACCTCAAGATCGACAGGTGGTGGTGTTGAGCGTGTAGGCTGTGAGTGTTCTCAACGCAGTGCGCGTTCTTGGGTTCGGGCACGCGCGCGACGGATCCGTAACGTGCCAGTTCAGACTCTGCGGTTAGATGCGTGTGTTGACAGTACGGTACAGAAAGACTTCGAAGGCCGAGGACCGATAGCCAACAGCCTCCCACCGCCGTAGCTTCCAGCGTCCCCCTCTACCACACCGCCTCTGCCCGTGGACGCCCCCACCACGATCGCCCAGCCCGCCACCTCTGCCATCGACCACGAGGCGCTCTACCGGGCGCTCGCCCTGCCGCGCGCCGTGGAGGAGAAGATGCTGCGGCTCATTCGCCAGAACCGCATCGCGAAGTGGTTCTCGGGCTACGGCCAGGAGGCCATCGCCGTGGGCTGCGCGACCGCGCTGGGCGACGACGACACGATCCTGCCGATGCACCGCAACCTCGGTGTGTGGACCACGCGCGGGGTGCCGCTGCGCCCGCTCTTCTGCCAGCTCATGGGCAAGGACGGCGGCTTCACGAACGGACGCGACCGCACGTTCCACTTCGGCACGCTGGAGCACGGCATCGTCGGGATGATCTCGCACCTCGCGGCGATGCTGCCCGTGGCCTGCGGCTTCGGCCTCGCGAGCCAGCTCGACGGCGCGACGCGCGTAGCACTGGCCTTTTGCGGCGAGGGCGCGACTCGCGAGGGCGACTTCCACGAAGCGCTCAACCTCGCGGCGGTCTGGAAGCTGCCCGTCGTCTTTGTGGTGGAGAACAACGGCTACGGCCTCTCGACGCCGACGGGGGAGGCGATGGCCGTGCAGCACATCGCGGACGCGGCAGCGGGCTACGGCATGGCGGGCTTCCGCGTGGACGGCAACGACGTGCTCGCGGTCGTGCGCGCGGTGCGGCAGGCGGCCAGCCGCGCGCGCATCGGCGAGGGGCCGACGCTCTTGGAGATGAAGACCTTCCGCATGCGCGGCCACGAGGAGGCCTCCGGCACGAAGTACGTCCCCGACGCCCTCTTCGAACGCTGGGGCCGCCGCGACCCGGTGGCGCGCTACCGCCGCTACCTCACCGAGCACAGCTTCCTCGTCGATGCCGACCTCGACGCCATCGAGGCCGAGGTGGTCGCCGAGGTGGAGGAGGTCGCCGAGTGGGCGCTCACGCAGCCGGACGTGGGAAGTACCCCTGAGCGCGAGCGGGCCGACGTGTTCGCACCCGGCCCCGATGCGGTCCATTTCGCCGAGGCGAGCCTGGTCCCGGCGTCCGACGCGCCGCGCACGCAGCAGCGCTTCATCGACGCGCTCTCGGATGGGCTCCGCCACGCCATGCGCGCCGACGACCGCGTGATGCTCATGGGCCAGGACATCGCGGACTACGGCGGCGTCTTCAAGGTCACGCAGGGCTTCCTCGACGAGTTCGGGGCCGCCCGCGTCCGCAACACGCCCATCATCGAGTCGGGGGCGCTTGGCTGCGCGCTCGGGCTCGCGCTCGACGGCTACAAGCCCGTCGTGGAGATGCAGTACGCCGACTTTATCACGTGCGGCTTCAACCAGATCGTCAACAACCTCGCGACGACGCACTACCGCTGGGGCGCGCCGGTCAACGTGACGATCCGCGCGCCGTTCGGCGGCGGCATCGGGGCCGGGCCGTTCCACTCGCAGAGCCCCGAGGCGTGGTTCTGCCACACGCCCGGCCTGAAGGTCGTTGTCCCCGCCACGCCCGCCGATGCGAAAGGACTCATTCGTGCGGCCATCGCTGAGCCGAACCCGGTGCTGTTCTTCGAGCACAAGCACCTCTACCGCTCGCTCAAAGGTCTCGTCCCCGAGGGCGATACGGCGGTGCCGCTTGGCGAGGCGCGCATCGCGCGAACGGGCACCGACCTCACCATCGTGACGTGGGGCGTCGGCGTCCGCTGGGCCGAGGAAGAGGCTGCGCACTGGCAAGAGGTGGAGGGCGCAGAGATCGAGGTTATCGACCTGCGCACGCTCGTCCCGTGGGACCGCGCGACTATCCTCGACTCACTCCGCAAGACGAACCGGCTGCTCGTGCTCCACGAGGCGCAGCGCACGGGCGGCTTCGGGGCTGAGATCGCGGCACAGCTCGCCCAAGAAGCGTTCGCGCACCTCGACGCACCGCCCACCCGGGTGGCTTCCGAAGACTGGCCGATCCCGTTCGCCAAGCCGCTCGAAGCGCTCTACTCAGCACACCGCACGCTCCGCGATGAAGTCGGACGCCTCTTGCGCTATTGAGAAACGAGCTTCATGCCAGAGCCGGTTGATAGGTTTCGACATACACAACTCAAGTTGTGCCCTACCGACAGGCTTCTCAGCATAGACGAGGTAGGGTGTGGGGAGGAGGGCGTAGGGCGTGACAAACGCCCCACACCCTACCCTCCACTCCCTACAGGCCGCCCGAAGCGCAGTGGCAAGCCATAGCACACAACTTGGGGTACATAGCCGACAGCTGAAAGCCGACAGCCCCAGTCCCGCCTCGATGCGCCGGATCGCTCGCGATCTCGCACCCGGATTGAGGTCACTCTGCGCGGAGGCGCTCCAGTGCCGCGCGACCTGTCTCGCTCTGGGGGTTCAGGTTCAGCGAGCGCTCGTAGGCTGCGATGGCCTCGTCGCGGCGACCGGCCTGGGCGAGCGCTTCGCCTAGGCTGTCGTGGGCGTTCCAGGAGCCGGGGTAGGTGGCCGCGTTGAATCGGAAGACCGCCAGCGCCAGCGGCAGCAGGTCCGCTTCGAGCAGGCCGTAGCCCATCGCGTTGATCGTCAACTCGTTTTGCACGCCGGCGTCGAGGGCGGCGTTGAGCGCGGTCGCGAGGACCTCCTCGGCCTTCGGGAGGTAGCCCGCCTCCGTCAGCTTTTCGGCATACCCGAGGTGCTCGCGGAGCGCCTCCAGGGCGTGCACGCGCTCGAACGCTGCGGGGCCGTCCGAGGTGACGAAGAAGGCAACCTGCGCGTCCGCGTCCCGCCCAAAGAAGAGCAGTCGGCCCCCGTCGGGATCGACGAACACGTCGCGCTCTGCTGTCGGGAGGAACGTACCATCGTCAAAGCTGAGGCCGTCCTCTGTGAGCGCGATGGGACGCGTGCGCCCGAGCGGCCAGGCCCCCCGCGCATACTCGTCGCGCGAGCACGTCCGGCAGAATGCGCCGAAGGCATAGTCCCCCACGTACGGCGCGAGGTCGCGCGGCTCGAACGCGACCGGCTCGGGCAGCGGCGCATGGGGGACCCCCTCGGCATAGGCGTCGAGGAGAAGTGGGTGGATGGCATCGGCGAGGCGGACTGGGCCGCCGCCGGCCTCGATGTCGCGGTTAGCGACCAGCAGCACGCCGAGGCCGTGGTCGGGGAAGACGGTGAACGAGGTCCAGAAGCCGAGCATGCTCCCGCCGTGGCCGATGGCACGCGCGCGTCCGCCGCCGGGCAGCGCGGGGCCAGGGTTCTCCCAGAAGCCGTGCGTGATGCCGGTGAATTGCGGGTGGGGCCGGTACTGCGGCGCACGCACCGTCTCCGCCATTGACGGGCTGAGGAGGCGTCCGCGGGCGTTCGCGCCGTCGCTCGTGAGCGCTTCGAGCAGCCTTCCCAGGTCGGCGGGCGTCGCGTCGATGGATGAGGCCGGGGTGGTCGCGTACACCTCGTACGGCTGCGCGACGTAGGCGCTGTCCTGCCAGCCGTAGCCCGTGGCGAGGTCCGTGAGGTGCGCGTCGTCCGCTTCGACGAAGCTGCGCGTCATGCCGAGCGGCGCGAACAACTCCTGCTGCATCGCCTCGGCGTACGACCGGCCCGTCGCCTCCGCGAGCACGTGACCGGCGAGCGTAATGCCATAGGTGTCGTACCGGAAGACCGCCCCAGGTGCGGAGACGCGGCGGAGGTTGCCGTTCTCCAAAAACGCCGCGAGCGACGGCCGCTTCGCCTTTCGCGCGGCGAGCGATTCGTCGAGGTCCCACACGTGCCGCCCGACGCCGACCTGGTCGAACCCCGCGGTGTGGGTCAGCAGGTGCTCGATGGTGACCGGCGCGTCGGACGAACTCAAGTTGGCGATGCCGTCGACGTACGTGCTCACGTCGGTGTCGCGGATGAGGCGGCCGTCGTCGATAAGGCGGGTCACAGCGAGCGCGGTCAGCGCCTTCGAGACAGAGCCGATGCGAAAGAGCGTCCGCTCGGGATCGACCGCCCGGCCCGTCGCCACGTCCGCGACGCCGTAGCCGCGTTGGAACACCGTCGCGCCGTCCTTCACGACTACCACGGCGACGCCCGGCAGGTGCGTGTCCTGCATCTGCTCCGCCACGGTGGCGTCGATGGTGTCAGCGAGGTCGGGTGGGAGGGACGACGTGTCCTGCGCCGTCGCTGTGATCGAAAGGCAGACGGCGAGGAGTAGGACGAGGAAAGGGGAGGAGCGGGGCATCGGGCAGACGTGCG
>JBCCRG010000080.1:0-10796 GCA_039208155.1 Bacteroidota bacterium
CGCCGCCACACGATCACCGCGCACGCCAGGTGGAGCAACGCCGCGTGGTTGATCACCTTCTTCTCCCACCGCACCAGCAAGCGCCGGAACCGGTTCAGCCACGAGTGCGCCGCCTCTACCACCCAACGCCGAGCCCGATACCCCGGCATCTTCAGCGCCACCCGCTCCTGCCCTCGGCTCAAGATGTGCGTCACATACCCCGAGGCGCTCAACGCGCTGCGCACGTCGTCGAAGTCGTAGCCCTTGTCCGCGCACAGGTGCTGCTCGGCCTCGAACGACACGACCGGCATCGAGTCGAGCACGGGCTCCACCTGCGTCTTGTCGTGCCGGTTGGCCCCGGTGATCACCAGCCCGACCGGCAGCCCATTCCCTTCCGTCTGGAGATGCCGCTTCGTGCCGGACTTCCCCCGATCCGTCGGATTTGGCCCGGTTGCCTCGCCACCGAGCGGGGCCTTCACCATCGCGCCGTCGATGGCCTGCCACGTCCAATCGAGCCCAACCGAGGCGTCGAACTCGAGGAGCCCGGTCGCCCAGAGCCGCTCGAAGACCCCGGCCTCGGTCCACTCCTGGAAGCGACGGTGAACGGTCGAGGCGGCACCGAGGCACCGGGGGAGTGCCTTCCATTGGATCCCGGTGGTGAGCACGTAGAAGACGGCAGCGAACATCTGGGCGGCGGGCTTGCGTGGTCGTCCTCCGCCGGGCGGCTCCGGGAGCAGGGGCTCGACGGCGGCCCAGAGGTCGGGAGTGGGGAGGAAGCGCGGGTCGACCTGGTGTCGGTAGTCGAGAGCGCTAACTTGGGTGGGTGCAGGCGTCGCGGTCATGTCGGGCTTGGGAGAGGTAAGAAGTCCCTCAAGCTAGACGGTCGGGGTGCCTGCACCCCTTTTGGGATAGGCCCGAAGGGCGTGACTAGGAAAGCGGTCCGTTCCCCTCACTCACGCGAGGTGTCTGACCTCGAACCGGTGCTAGATGAGGCTGACCGGCGATTCCAGCCCGTTTGAGGACTTCCGGTCCAGGACAAGCTTTAGGCCCAGGGCGCTGTAGGCTACCTTTGCTGCCCATCCAATCCACTCTACCGTGGGATGAGCTTTACGCGAATGGGCCCACACTACGGGAGCCGTCCGTCACTCTATCTACCAAAGCGGATTAACTTCAACTCGTGGACTGTGCCGTGGCCGGACAGGCAGCCTTTTTGGTCAGCAACGACCGGCACTTCGGCGTGCTTCGTGGTATCCCATTCCCGGAGCTGCCGGTCGTGAGCGCTGACGAGTTCTTGGAGTGGCTCGCAGCCAAGTCAGTGTAGCCTTTGGCCGTGGTGCTCTGTTTTGAGAGAGGGAGGCTCGCTGTTCTCGGTGATCAAAGACGAGCGAGCATACAAGGCAAGGCTCGTTGGCGACCGGACTTTCAGCACTACCTCCAAACCGTCACGAACCGTGGACAATCTGGCACCGGGTGCCATATGGGTGCCAAATCCGTGCAAGAAGCTGCACTGGTCTGCACTTTTGTCAGGAGGCGGGCCAACATAAAACGGCCCATACGCGCTGTATGGGCCGTTTTGGGTGTGGAGCTAAGCGGATTCGAACCGCTGACCTCTGCAGTGCGATTGCAGCGCTCTACCAACTGAGCTATAGCCCCAGGGGGACTTGAAGTATACGCATGGAGGGCTAGTCTACCCTCCGTGCGCTGAGATTTCACCACGCTGTGCCACAGTGTCGTCAGGCGGGACCCACCAGGGTGCCTGCGAGACCCCTCTGGCCTCGGCCAATGCGAGACCCTCAAAGCAGAGGCTATCGCTCGGCACCCGCAGACGCTGTTTCATCCACCGGCGCGGTCGGGACGCAGGTGCGATGCCTGCGCCCTCTCTTGAATGCGCAGGTCTGTCCTGGCGACCCGGTGTGGCTTTTGTGGATGTGATCGTTGTGTAAGCATCGCGCAGGGTGGCACCGAAGCTGCTGCGCGTCGTACACTGGCTCGTGTAAGCGCTTACCCTGCGTGTTTTCGCGGCTAGCGTACAATCCCCCACCTCCTCGTATTTTGGCTGCGCTTATGTCCACCCTCGTCCGTTCGATCCCGAGGACGCCCGGCTGGATCTCCCAGAACCCCCGCTTCGGCAGTCGCCCTTCCTCTTCCATGCGCATCACGGTCATCGGGGCTGGAGCCATTGGCTCGGCCATCGCCTTCGACCTTACCCGCCGCCCTGATGTCTCCCGCGTGCGCGTCTGCGAGTCGCGCCCGGGCGTGCTCCGCCAGATTCGTGAGGCGCTGCCCGGCGACAAGACCCGGTGCTACCAGGTCGATGCCCGCGACGCCCAGTCGCTCGACAGCATCGTCGCCAACAGCGACCTCGTGATCTCGTGCGTCGCGCCGCAGTTCGGCCCGATGCTCGCCGAGCTCTCGATCCGCAACGGCGCGCACTTCTGCGAACTCGGCGGCGACGAGGCCATCGCGCAGCAGCTCCTCGCGATGGGCGACGCGGCGCAAAACCGCGCCCGCTGGATCGTCCCCAACTGCGGCCTCGCGCCCGGTCTCATCAACATCCTGTGCATGCGCGGGATCGAGTACTTCGACGAGGTCGACTCGGCCGTCATCCGCGGCGGCGACGTGCCGGTGAGCCCAGAGCCGCCGTTCAACTACCGCCTCGCGCACTCGGCCGACAAGCTCCTCAGCGACTACACGCACCCGGCGACGCTCATCCGGGACGGTCAGCTCACCCACGTCGAGCCGCTCACGGGCCTTGAGCGCACGGGCTTCCCGGAGCCGTTCGGCGAGCTCGAAGGCTTCTACGCCTCGGGCATGCTCTCGACGCTGCCCCAGGACCTCCAGGGCCGTGTCCGCACGCTCGATGCGAAGCTCATCCGCTACCCTGGTCATGCTAACGCCATGCGCGTCCTCGTCGGCCTTGGCTTCGCCGACGACCGCTCCATCGACGTCCGCACACACCTCACCTACCGGGACGTGCTCACGCGGCAGATCCGCAAGCGCCTCGGCGGCACCTACGAGGACGCCGTGCTCGTGCGCATCAGGATCGAAGGGCGGCAGGGTGACGCGTGGAAGCGGCTCACCTACGAGATGGTGGCGCGCTACGACGAGCAGACGAACCTCTCCGCCATGCGCCGCTGCACGGCGTTCGCGACCTCTACGATTGCGACGCTCATCGCGGCCGGGGCCGTCCCACAGGAGGGCGGCGCCGCCCCGCCGGAGCGTCTCATTCCGAAGGACCGCTTCTTCGACGACCTAGAGCGTCGCGGCCTCGTCGTGGAGACGCACTGGGAGGACATCGCGCCGCCGAGGTAAGGGCTGTCAGCTATCGGCTGTTGGCTGTCGGTCAGTTCGGGGCCAGCGTGACGTCGATTCCGTCCCGTAGCGGTGCCAGCTGGCCTCCTGACGCGCCTACAGGGACCCACCGACGAAGAGCACGGCGAGGCCAGCCGCCGAGGCGAGAAAGCCAGCTTTGGCCTCGTCCCAGTACAGGAACGTGAAGACGAAGAGCAGCGGCCCAAACAGGAGGCAGCCGATGCCCCAGAGCGGGCTCGCCTCGAAGGCGCGCACCAGCATGTAGAGGCAGCCGACGGCGAGTGAGAGGGTCCCAACGATGGCTAGGGCGAGGCTCATAACACGAAGCGCAGAGTGATCGGAGTATCCTCCGTATCGACAGCGGCACCCTCCGTCTTTAGCTCGTCACTGTGGCGCGAAGCCACGCCGAGAGGCGACCTCGGTGTACATAGGATCTCTTCGTCCTCGCGTGTTGCTCTGAGGTGGCGTTTGAAGACCTTGCCGAGGTTGGCGCACCGGGGTTGCGCTCGGCCTCGTCGCGATCCCCGTATGTGCACCCGCAGCGTGCAACAGGCTCTTCAGACGGGAGTCCCAATGCAGGCGAGATACGACCATGCCCTTGGTCTGCGTGACGCGGTGGGGCCTACAGCACTGAGGTACGCTTAGGCCTCGGTTCCCCTCGCCCTCTGGTTCGGGAATAGCCATCCAAGCAGTATCCACCCTCCTAAGGCGAGGCCCCCGGCGAGAAGGAGCGACCGGGAGGGAGGCCCGCTCATGGTGAGCAGCATGACCGTGGCGTGCATGGCTGCCGCGACTAGGACCGACCCGCTCTCACGAGCCGCATGCCCCAGCACCCACGATGAGGCGAATACGATCCACGGAAAGACAAACCAGTCGAATGGCGTCTCAAACCGGAGATGCCAAGGCCACCACACCAGGGCAACGAGGGAATAGCGCACACCGGGAGCGTATCTATGAAGCGCATCGGTCAAGTACCCCCGCCAGCCGATCTCCTCGCCGAGGGCGTAGATCAGCGCGACGGTGGGAAGCAGCCAGCCGATCCCGCCGACGGTCGCGAACGCGACGAGGGGGACCACCGCGGTGAGCGTGCTCAGCCTGACATCCGCGCCCAGAATGGTCGTACGCCGGACTGTCCTCCGGTCGATGCGCCGCGCGGCGAGTACGCCGAGGGCTGGACCCGCTGCGGCGGGGAGGAAGGCCCACGTGGCAAGCGGCGTGTCGGCGAGCGCGCCGGGGAGCCAGAGACCCACGAGCCCGAGGTTGAACGGAGCCGCTACGACTACGGCCACTACACAGTAGACTGCTATGGCTACCCAAGGAGTCGGCTCTGCAAGGTCGATACCCTGAGGCTGCTGTCCTCCCCGGAGGCGAGGTCGATCTCCTTCCATCCAGGATGCGCGTTGCTGAAAGGCGGACGATTGCTGATGCCGTCGACCTGCGACCTTGCCTCGCACGTACCGCCTGGACGACCCATGCGGGGTACGCACCCAGCGGAATTTGTTACGCGGCCCCGTACATCCGCAGCGTCGCGCCGTTGTGGGCGGCTCCGGCGTCGGAGCAGAGGTAGGCGCACAGGGCCGCTACGTCCTTCGCAGAAACGCCGCGCGTGGCAGGGTCCTCGCCGCCGAAGAGGATCATGGAGGGCGCGACGGTGAGCGCCTGGATGCCGTCAGCAGCGTGCTCGGCCGCAGCGGCCTCGAACAGCCGGATCAGCCCCGCCTTGGAAGCGGCGTAGGCCGCCTGCTGGGCCGGAGCCCCGTCCGCACCCTGCCGCGAGGCGATGCCGATGAGCCGCCCGCCCCCGTCTCGCAGAAAGTGCCGGACGCTCTCGCGCACAGTCAGGAACGACGCCGTGAGGTTGAGGCTGAGCACCGCATTCCAGTCAGCCAGCGTCGTCTCGGCGAGCGGCCCGCCGTCCCACATCCCAACGGCGTGGATCACCACGTCGATGGGACCGGCCTCGTCGCGGATCTGAGCGAACGCGGCAGCGAGGGCGTCCTCGTCGGTGGCGTCGGCGGCGGCGAAATGGAAGCCGTCGGGCGCGTCTTTCGGGGCGGAGCGTGCGACCCCGGCGACGGTCGCCCCAGCGTTGGCGAGGTGGCGGAGGAGCACGCCGCCCAGGCGGCCACTCGCGCCGGTGACGAGGACGGTGGTGTCGGTGAGATCGGGCATGGCGAGACGGGGAAACGACGGAAGGGAGAGACAGGGAAGGTTACGACGTGCCTCCCCTCACCGTCCCTTCGGCTCCTCGATTCCCCGACTCATCACTCGGCGCTCGACGTGTGGTCGTAGAGGACGCGCCAGCCTTCGGGGCGGCGCTGCATGGTGAGCGTGAAGAGGCCGTTCGGCGTGTCGGCGGCGCGGTCGAGGCGCCAGCGGCCGAAGACGAGCGCCCAGTCGCAGCTGAGGAGGCGCACATCCAACTCGGAGAAGGCGAGTGTGCCCATCGCGGCGGCATCGGGGTAGCCCCGCTCGTAGCCCGCGAGCGTCTCGTCCCAGCCCGTTCGGACGGTGCCGCGCGAGGCGAACCGGAGCGAGTCGGTCTGCGCGTAGCCCTCCATGAACCCGCGCACGGAGCCTGCATTCCACGCCGCTACCTGCGCGTCGAGGACGGCGCGGATCTCGGCTTCGGCGGCCATCGCTTCGGCGGCCATCGCTTCAGCGGCCGTAGCCTCGGCGGGGGTGAGCGTGTCCGGTGCCGTCGCGCGGCAGCCTACGAGGAGAACGAGGAGCAGGAGGCTAGAGCGCACGGTGGGGAGCGGAAGCTTGCGAGAACGGGTGACCGCAGGAAAGTAGGACGGCGCGCGGTCGCTACGTCGAGCCCTCCCGCGCCCCTACCTTCCCCTGCGCTCCCCTGACCTGCGACCTATGCCCCTCGACTCCAACCCGACCTCCGCGCTCGTCCTCACCGGGGGCGGCGCGCGTGGCTCCTACCAGGCTGGCGTGCTCTGCTACGTCCGCGAGCACTTCCCCCACGCGCGCTTCCCGATCCACGTCGGCGTCTCCGCCGGGGCCGTCAACGCGGCGCACCTCGCCAACCACGTCGGCCCGCGCGACGAGGCGGCCGTGGCGCTCGCCGACCTCTGGCGCGAGATCACGCCCGACGACGTCTTCACCTCGCTCTCGACGTGGCGCTTCCTCCGCCGCGCCCTCACCGACTACCAGCAGAGCGACGACCCCGTCCCGCTCGACGCGGCGAGCGTCCCGCGCGGGCTTCTCGACGCCGCCCCACTGCGGCGCTACCTCACCCGCCGCCTCCGCGCCGACGGCGACGGTCGCCTCGCGGGGGTGTACGAGAACCTCCGCCGGGGCGACCTCCGTGCGCTCGCCATCGTCACGACGAGCTATACCACCGGCCAGACGATCACGTGGGTCGAGGGCAAGAAGATCGAGGGCTGGGAGCGCCCGATGCGCCGCAGCGTCCAGGCCGCGCTCACCGTCGACCACATCCTCGGCTCGACGGCGCTGCCGATGATCTTCCCGGCGGTGCGCCTCCACCACCGCCGCCTCGGGCCGGGGTGGTATGGCGACGGCGGCATCCGTCTCACCGCGCCGTTCTCCCCCGCGATCCACCTCGGCGCCGACCGCATCCTCGCCATCTCGACGCGCTACCGCCGCTCGACCGTCGAGGCCAACGAGGCCGCCATCGTCGGCTACCCGCCGCCCGCGCAGGTCGTCGGTCTGCTGATGAACGCCATCTTTCTGGACGTGCTCGACCAGGATGCGGCCACGCTCCGTCGCGTCAACGATCTCGTGGCGCACCTCACCGACGCGCAGCGCAGGCACCTCCGCCCGGTCCGGCTGCTGCTGCTGCGCCCGTCGGTCGACCTCGCCAAGCTGGCCTCACAGTACGAGGTACAGCTCGACGGTGTGCTCGCGCTCGCCACGCGCGGCCTCGGCTCGCGGCAGACGAAGAGCCCCGACTGGCTGAGCATGCTCCTCTTCGACAGCGCCTACACGACGCGCCTCGTCGACATCGGCTATGCCGACGCCCGCGCCCAGCACGATCGCCTCGCCCGGTTCTTCGACGCCGCCCCCGTGTCCTCGGTGTAGGACTCCTTCGACACCGTCTCCACCGGCCGCACCACCATGGCCCCGCTCGACGCTGCACTCACTCCGTTGACGCTGACCCCGCCCCAGGTCGCCTTGCTCATCGGCGCGGCGCAGGGGGCGATGCTGAGCCTGGCGAGCCTGCTCCGGCGCGACGAGAACCGGACAGCCAGCCGCCTCTTCGCCGCCATCCTCTTCATGCTGGTCTTGATGATGCTCGGGCTCGTGCGCGGCTTCAGCCAAGGACCCGACTTCCCCACGGTCCCGCCAGAGGACGCGCCCTACTTCGTGCTGCACGCGTCCGGCGTGCTCCCGCTCGTGCTCGGTCCGCTCGTCTACTTCTATACCCGCACCTCGGTCGACGCGAGCTACCTCTACACGCCCACGCGGCTCCTCCACGCCCTGCCCGCGCTCCTCCACCTGTCGCTGCTCGCGCCGCTCCTGTTCGTCGGCGGCGACCTCCGGGCCGACTACGTAGCGCACTACACCGAGCGCGGCCTTTACCGCAGCATGATTCCAGGGGTGCCGCTGGGGCTCATCGTGACCGGCAGCTACGTCCTCGGCGCGTTCGTCTGGATCCGCCGCTTCGAGCGCCATGTGACGCAGGTCGCGTCGTTCGACGTGGCCCAGCGCGTGCGGTGGCTGAAGTGGTTTACCGGCCTCGTGGTGGTGCTGATCGCCCTACTCGGCGTGTTCAGGCTGCGCGCGCCCTACCAGCTCTTGGGCGCGGGTGCCCTGACGACCTTCATGAGCACCCTAACGCTCATCGCGCTGGTACGGCCGACGGTGTTCCACAGCATCCCGCCCGCGCTGCGGCTCACCGAGGAGGACGCGCGCCCGGAGAAGTATGGCACCTCGCAGCTCACCGAGGCGCAGAAGACGAGCCACCTGGAAACGCTCCTCCAGCACTTCGACGCGGACCGGCCCTACCTCCGCACGGACCTCACGCTCAGCGAGGTCGCCGACCAGATCGAGGTGCCCCAGCGGTACGTCTCGCAGGTCATCAACGAGAAGCTCGACCAGCACTTCATGGACTTCGTCAACGGCTACCGCGTGGAGGCCGCCAAGACGATGCTGGTGGACGCCGCTTGGGCGCACCTCACGATCGACGGGATCGCGGGCGAGGCGGGCTTCAACTCGCGCTCGGCCTTCTACGCGGCCTTCAAGAAGGCCACCGGGACGACGCCGGGCGCGTTCCGGCGCACGGAGCAGAACGCTTGACCATGACTGCCATGCTCCTAGCGGGGATACGGTCTGAAAGTGTGGACGTGTGAAGGAGGACCGTCCATACCTGTGGCTCTGTCGACGTACTTCTCAGCGTGGGATGTAGGGAGTAGGGGGAAATGCTGCTCGAACGCTCCCCACGCTCGACACGCCTGAACGGCGGTCAAGCTGTCCCCCTCGTGCACGAGGGGGACAGTTCGAGTGAAGCGAGAACGGGGGGAGCCGAGTGAAGCTGGGGGTTTGCACAACAAAACGGGTATGAGTCGCCTCGAAAACCGGCGATTCTGAGCTGTTTTCGCGTCCTGCTGTCCGGATACAGGAATCTGGACATCCGCATACGGCCCCCTGGACAGTTCGGCGGAGCGGGCTGGCCATCTTGGCTCCCGTCGCCGCACCAGGCTCGCTCTCGCACGAGGTCGCCTGGCTGGCGCACCCCCCGGACGCACCTCGGCGGACGGGCCTACGCTGACCACACAACCGTACCCAACCATGACCCGCACCCTTGCACTCGCCCCGCCTACTTCGACGCGGTTCCACGGCGCCAGCCTGCTCAATCTGGCGCTCCTCGTCCTGTTCTCGCTGCTGCTCGCCGCGCCCGCATTCGCACAGCCGACCGAGCCAAGCGACGAGGCCCGTGAGCGCCTCCGCGCTCAGGTGGACGCCACCCTCGACCGCCTCGACGTGACCGACGAGCAGCGCGCCGCCGTCGCGCCCATCCTCGAAGCGAGCATGCTGGAGCGCCTCGCCGTGCTGCAGGAGTATGGCATCGACCCGCAGAACCCGAGCGCCAACGGCCGCCCGAGCATCCGCACCATGCGCAAGATGCGTGGTGACATCGAGGACGTGCAGGAGCGCACCGAGGAGCAGTTGGAGGAGCACCTCACCGACGACCAAATCGACGCCTGGAAGGATATCGAGAAGGAGCGCCAGGCCCAGATGCGCGCGCGGTCCGGGAACTGACCCCGCGCCCGATCCCGGTCGGGGCACCTGGCCGCGCGGCCGGGGACCCACCACCCTGGGGCGCACCTCGGTGCTCCGACCCTATCCACCCCTCCCGTGCCTGACATGAACACCTTCGTCCGCTCCCTCGCCGTCCTCGCGGGCCTCGCTGGCCTCGCCGTCTCCCTGATGGCGGTGCTGACCCACCGCTCCTACGGGGAGCAGGACCGCTGCGTCGCGGAAGCGCCCGCGCTTGAGGGCGGCAGCATCGGCTATGAGTTGCTTGACCTGGCTGGCCGCGAGGTCTGGGCGACGCGCGACTGGACGCCCACGGCCTTCGCCACGTTCTCGCTTCCGGCGACCTGGCTGCTCTGGCGCAAGAACGACCCGCGCGTCGGGCTGGCCGACCGGGGTGAGTTTCTCCAGTCGCCGGGCTGCGAACGCGGGACCTACACCCACATGCGGGCCTTCGACCGGCGCTTCGTCCAGGTCGCTGAGTTGATCGACCTGCGCGAGCCGAGTGACGAGAGCGGCCTCATCCGGCGCGCCGCGGTGGAGAAGTACCACGTGCTGCACTTCGACGCGGGGCGCACCGTGCGCGTCCTGACTAGCCCGGCGGGCGAGCGCTTTATCGAGGTATCACGGACGCTGCTGCGGAGGACCTACACGCCGACCCTACCAACGGGCTGGACGCTCACCGAACATCACCTGAGCGAGCCGCTGCGGGTCGAGTTGCTGGGCCGCGTGAGCGTGCTCCGGATGGACAACGAGGACGCCTTCCAGGGGCCGCTGACCGACGCCGTCCCACTCGGCCTGGACACCGCCGCCTTGCACGACACGCCCTGATGACCTCGCTCGCTGATGACGTCGCGCCCTGATCGCTCTACCCGCTTCCCTCACCGACACGCCCCGTCGACCATGGACCGCGCTCCGATTTCCCACCCCGTTTGCGCTGCGCTGCTGGCGCTCGCCCTGGCGGCGATGCTGGGAGCCTGCTCCTTCGCGCCGGAGCTTCAGCAGACGCAGGCCGAGGCCACGTTGCCCGCGCAGTTTGACCTCGGCGAGGCCGCCCAGCCGGACACGCTGCGGCCGATGCCGCGCTGGTGGTCGGCCTACAACGACCCCGTGCTCGACCGCCTCGTCGACACGACGCTGACGCGCAACCTCGACCTCCGCGCCGCCGCCGCGCGCCTCGTGGAGGTGCAGAACCAATACCGCATCGCCCGCGCGCCCGAGCGTCCCAGCATCGGCATCGGCTTCGACGCCAACCGCTCGAACACGCCCGCGAACAC
>JBCCRG010000081.1:0-10788 GCA_039208155.1 Bacteroidota bacterium
CCGATCCGCGTGCTCAGCCGCAGCCTCAGCTGGCCTCGGCGCCGCCTGCGCGCCCTGTTCGAGATCGCTCTGCCGCCGCTTACGCTCCGCGCCGACGATGTGGAACGACAACTCCAGCGTCGGAACGTCGTGCGCACCATCGCGCCAGAGGTGCGGGCGCTCACCCATTCGCTTTCGCTGAACTGAGACGCACCGTCCGCGACGTTCGCGTCCTACAAAAACAGTAGTGACGCGATGGCGAAGTAGACCGCCAGGCCGAGGATATCGTTGCTGACCGTGATGAAGGGCCCCATTGCGAGCGCCGGGTCGATGCCTGCTTTGTCGAGCAGGAGCGGCACCGTCGCGCCGATGCTTGTGGCGATGATGACGACCAAGAAGAGGGAGAGCGCCACCGTCGCGGCGAGCGCACCGCCCGCATCGTCCGTGAAGCCGGGCAGGACGAGTACGACCACGCCGAGCACGACGGCAAGCACGACCCCGTTGAGCGTCGCCACGGCGATCTCCTTGCCGAGCCGGCGGAGGAGGTCGGAGCCCCAGAGGTCGCCCGAGGCGAGGCCCTGCACGGCGATGGCTGCCGACTGGATGCCCGCGTTGCCCGCCATCGCCATCACAACGGGGATGAACACGGCGAGCACGGTTGCGCGCTCCAGGCTGCCCTCGAAGCCCTTGATGACGAGCCCTGAGAGGAACGCCCCGACGAGTCCGAGCAGCAGCCAGCCGAGCCGCCCGCGCGTGATCTGCAGCACCGACGCCGAGAGCTCCTCGTCGCCCGCGATGCCCGAGGCGCGCTGGAGGTCTTCCTCTGCCTCGTCGCGGATCACGTCCACGATATCATCGATGGTGATGCGGCCGAGCAGCACGCCGTCGCGCGTGACGACGGGCAGCGCGATGAGGTCGTAGCGCTCCATCAGCCGCGCGACCTCTTCCTGGTCCTCGTCGGGCACCGTGGTCACGATGTCGGTGAGCATGATCTCGCGCACGGGCCGCGACTCACGGGCGAGGAGTAGGCGCTTCAGTGGCGCGAGGCCGCGGAGCCGCCGCTGGGCATCGACGACATAGACGGCATACACTTGATCGACCTCCTCGGCGCACGCGCGCACCGCCTCCGTAGCCTCGGCGACGGTGGCGTCCTCCTCGACGACGACGTAATCGACCTCCATGAGGCCGCCCGCCGTCTCCTCGTCGTACCCGAGCAGGTGCTCCACCTCGATGCGGTCTTCGAGCTGCGGGAGCACCCGCGCCGTGACGTCGTCCGGGAGGTCCGCGATCACGTCGGCGGCGTCGTCCGTGTCGATCTCGTCGATGAGGGCGACGAGCGTAGCCGGAGCGACCTCTTCGAGCAGGTCGGCGCGGTAGGCGCTCTCCAACTCGGGCAGCACGAGGCCGCCGCGTTCGCTGGGGAGCCATTCGAGGAGCCGCTGGCTGTGCTCCGGCGGGAGGTGGCTCATCAGCTGCGCCAGGTCCGCCGGGTGGAGGTCTACGGCGAGCGTGCGCACCATCGCCTCCTGCTCCTCCGCGATCAAAGCGCGCACGTTCTCGACGAACTCCTCGTCTACGTCGAGCGGCGCATAGGTGAGATCGGTGGTATCGGGCATGTGCGGCGTGGGCGGAGGAGAACGAGCGGGATGGAATGCCGAGGGGCCTGCGCAAGTTCACGCACGCGCGTCGAGTGGGCCACGCCGCTTTTTTCGCGGCCGAGCGTCCCCGAGTATCTTCGCGCCTTTGCTCCGCTCCTCTCACACCCCTTCCGTCGATGCAAGCACCGCAGCCCACGCCGTTCCGCGCCGAACGCCCCATGACCCCGAGCGACCAAGAGAACTGGACCCGCTCGCAAAACCGCGACTCGTGGCTCGTCTTCCGCATCATGAGCGAGTTCGTGGAGGGCTTCCAGACACTCTCGGAGACCGGCCCTAGCGTGACGGTGTTTGGCTCAGCACGCACGAAGCCGGGGCAGCCGTACTACGAGATGGCGCGCGAAGTCGGCCGCCAGCTCGCGGAAGAGGGCTACGCCGTCGTGACCGGCGGCGGGCCAGGCATCATGGAGGCGGCCAACCGCGGTGCCCACGAGGCGGGCGGCGTGTCGGTCGGCCTCAACATCATGCTGCCGTTCGAGCAGGGCTCGAATCCATACGTGGACCACGACAAGACGATCACGTTCGACTTCTTCTTCGTCCGGAAGACACTGCTGGTGAAGTACGCCCAGGGCATCGTCGTCATGCCGGGCGGGTTCGGGACGATGGACGAGTTGTTCGAGGCGCTGACGCTCATCCAAACCCACAAGGAAGCACGCTTCCCGATCATCCTCATGGGCGAAGCCTACTGGGGGGGCCTCATCGATTGGCTGCGCACGCACATGCTAGGGGCGGGTAACATCTCGCCGCAGGACCTCGACCTGTTCACCGTCACGGACGATCCCGCGGAGGCTGTCGCGCGGATCGTACAGTTTTGTCAGGCCGAGGGGGTCGCTCCCAATTTTTAAGGCCGAACGGGGATCTTACTGCAACTTTAACACGCGGCCTGTGTCTTTGTGGTCGTTTGCACGAATACGTTCGGTTTGCCCGTTTAGCCAGGGTCACCGGTGTTACCTCCTCCGGGTATCGTGCGACTTGGTCCACCGGGGCACGCGTTTTCCCCTGCGCGTGGCACACCGTTCGCCGGATCTCGTCGGACGCGTCTCCCGTTGCACGCCCACCACACGCTTTCATCCCGCTAACAAATAGCTCCTTACATGTCTCGTCTCTCTCTCTTGCTGCTCGGTACCCTCGTCGCGATGCCCGCCTTCGCGCAGTCCTCGGACGAGCCTGCCATGGCCGACGCCACCTCGGTGGAAAGCGCCTCGACGGAGGTCACCCCTGCGGACGAGCCCGCCACCGACGCCCGCACCGCCTACACGGAGAAGCTCGAAGAGGCGCAGGGCGCAGCCGAGGGCGACACGCCGGAAGGCTACCTCGAAGCCGCTCGCCTCTACCTCGAAGCCCGTGACATCGCCGCCAACTCAGGCGACGAAGAGCTTGTCCCGTTCGCCGCTTCGGCCGCCGAGAGCGCTGTGGCCTCCTACAAGAACGCGGGCGACGCCTACAAGGCCCAGGCCGAAGCCGCCGGTGACGACGCCGAGGCCGCAGGCTCCGCCTACCTGGCCGCCGCCGCCCAGTTCGTCGCGGCCGCTGACCTCACCTCCAGCCTCGAAAGCACCAGCAACGAGGCCACGCTCCGCTACTTCGCAGGCGACGCCTACGCGGACGCGTCCGACTTCGAGAACGGCATGGCCCAACTCGACCGCGCCATCGAACTCGCGCCGGAGGAGTACAACTTCCAGCTTGTCCGCGCCCAGGTGATGATGAAGTCAGGCGACATGGAAGGAGCCCAGACGTCCCTCGCCGAGCTTATCACCGCGTCGGAGGCCGCTGGCGAGTCCAGCGTCAACAACAACGCCAGCCAGATGCTCGGCATGACCTACCTCCGCACGGCCAACGCGCAGATCAAGGACGACTCGTTCACCGACGGCATCGCCACGCTGGACGCTGCTGCCGAGTACCTCGGCCCGGACAACGAGACGCTCAACAAGCTCTACACGAGCGCCTACTACAAGCTCGGCGTCGCGCAGGTGCGCGCGGAGCAGTTCTCGAGCGCCAAGGGCAACTTCGAGCAGGCGCTCGCCTACGGCCGCCGGGCGGGCATGGACCGCATCGTCGGTGCCGCCCAGCAGCAGCTCGACTACATCGCGGAGGTGCAGGGCAACTAGGCCCGGAGGGCTCTTGGCTAACGGCTCTTGGCTAACGGCTCTTGGCTGTCGGCTTTCAAGAACCCGATCCGCTGAATCGAAAACCGCCGCCCCGGTATTCCGAGGCGGCGGTTTTTTGTGAAGCAGGCGTGCCGTCCTTACTGACAGCAGATAGCCCATAGCTGACAGCCGTTACACCGTGCTCCGGCTACCGAGCCAGATCACGACGACGAGGAAGACGAGCGCGACGAGGACACTCGCGATGGGCAGCCATTCGAGGCCCGTCCCGGTCGGGTACGGCGGGTCTTTGAGGAGGAGCAGCGCAGCAAGCAGCGTCATGGCACGGGCGGGCTGA
The DNA here is from genome assembly GCA_039208155.1 of Bacteroidota bacterium. Taxonomy (GTDB): domain Bacteria; phylum Bacteroidota; class Rhodothermia; order Rhodothermales; family Rubricoccaceae; genus JBCBEX01. The sequence goes on from JBCCRG010000081.1 coordinate 4,077, forward strand.
AGTGGGACGAATGATTTGCTGGAAGGTAGGGTGCAGAGGCGCTTCTGTTTCAGCCGCACCCGCGCTTTCTCCTATTTGCCATCAACCGAGGCGTCGCTCTCCTCGTCCTTCCTCAGCCCGGGGCCGAAATAGTCGAGGGCGATAAGCCCAAGAAGGCAGCAGAGCAGGACGGCCACTCTCCACAGCTCGATATCACCCGAGATCAAGTGCTGAACGAGCAAAAGGGTTATGAACGTGTAGAGAGCGACAGAGGGCCTGAGCTTGGTCATGTGCGCGCGTGTCGAAGATCTGTGGACGATTAGGAAATCAACACGGCTCTACGGCACGTCATGTTCCGGCTTCACAAACGCGGAGGGGTGGGTGCTCTTCACTCTCTGACCCAGATCATCGCGGTGCGCTCCGGGACGGCGACATCGTGCGCCTGCCCCCCATCGAGGGTCTCGCCAAGGCCGTCCTCATGATCGATGCGCTGGCCGTCGCTGACGAGTGTCCAGGTGCCGCCCGCGAGGTCCACACCGCTGAACGTCTGCGGGGCATCGCTGCTGTTGACGAGCACGAGCACGCGGTCGTCCACGACGTAGCCGAGCAGTTGCGTGTGGTCGGGCGTGAGGAAGCGGTAGTAGCCCTCGGCCTGCACCTCGCCCTTGCGGAAGACCGCGCCCGCGTCGGAGAGGCGGAAGTGGATCAGCCCGCGCCAGAAGGCGAGCATCGCGGCGTAGTCGTTGGCCGCGCCGTCAGCAGGCGTCGCGCCGACCATCTCCCAGTCGTATTGGTTGGCGGTGCGCAGGTTGTAGGTGTCGCCGCGCCCGTTGATGTAGACCGGCGTCATCGCCGTTTCGAGGACCTTCTGGCCGCCCATCTCGCTCTGGAGCGGGGCCACGCCCTTCGAGCGCAGCATCTCCGAGCCGCCGTTGAGCACGATCGGCCCAAGCGAGGTGAAAAGCAGCGTCGCCGCAACACGGAAGCGGTCTTCGTCTACGCCCGCGCGCCCGTCCCAGGCGTCGTCGCCGGTTTTGTTGCGCGCGTAGCGGTCGGGTAGCGCCCAGTTGTCGTGGATGTCGAGGTAGTTGATGCCCATGTTGGGCGTCGCCTCGTCGGGGAAGCGGTTCGAGAGCGCGCGGACGGTCTGCTCGCGCACGGCCCCGTCGCCGCCTGCGAAGCCGCGGCTCTCGACGGCAGGCGTCGGGTCCGACGTTGGGCCTTTGAACGCGTTGCGGGCGTCGTCCTGGAAGAAGGTGATCGGGCTGTCGATCTTGTACCAGTCCCAGTCCGGATTCGCCTCGAAGGCCGGGTCGTTCGATCCGATCCACGGCTCGCCGTAAACGATCTTGTCGCGCCCGATGGCCTCCCGGACGGCGCGGAGCGTCTGCTCGTCGGTCTGCCCCGCGAGGTCGATGCGGAAGCCGTCGACGCCGAACTCCTCGATGAAGTGGAGGCACTGGTCGATGAGCCAGCGCTGCACCATGGGGCGGTCCTCGGACTTCACCTCGTTGCCGAAGACGCCGATGTGGTCGAAGGTGCCGAAGAGGTCGGGGAGGATGCGGTAGTAGTAGAGCTTGTCGATGCCGTTGAAGTTGAGGAGTTGCTGCGTGCCCTCCATGTTCTCGCCGGTGTGGTTGAACACGAAGTCGACGATGACGGCCATGCCTTCGTCGTGGAAGGCCTGGACGAGGTCGCGGAACTGCTCGCGCTCGGCCCCGGGCTCGGTGCCGCGCTGCCGGAAGCGGCTCTCGACAGCCATGTAGTGCGTGATGCGGTAGCCCCACTGGTAGTTCTCGTCCGCAACGCCCTGCGCCTGCATGAACGGGTCGTCGGCAAAGGCGGCCTGCCACACGTCGTCGGGGTAGTGCAGGAATTCCTGCATCGGCATCAGGTGGACGACGTTGACGCCGAGGTCCTTGAGGTAGTCGAAGCCGATGGGCTCGCCGCGCGAGTTGGTGAGGCCGGGCATCGTCATCGCGGGGATGGTGCCCTTGAGGTCGTCGGAGACGGGGAGGCGGTCCGTGAAGTCCTGGACGTGGACCTCGTAGGCGATCACGTCCTCCATTGCCGGGATGCCGCCCGCAAGCGGCGTGGCGGGCTCGGTAGCGCGCCAGATGCGGGCGCGGCCCCAGCCGTCGTCGGAGACGCGCGCGTAGGGATCGGTGACGCGGACACCTTCCTGGTTGAAAAAGTGGTTGCCGGGGTCGTCCGGCCCGACGACCTCGAAGTCGTAGTACGTCCCGTGCAGATCGCCGTCGAGCGCGATCTCCCAGACGCCCTGGCTGTCGCAGACGAGTTCGTGCGAGGCGGTCGCGTCGCCGGTGCGGTCGTCGTAGAGGTTCACCGTCACACCGTCAGCGCGCGGCGCGAAGAGGCGGATATCGGTACGGCTGCCATCGTCGGCAATCTCAGCGCCCAGCGGTTTCTCGGAGTAGAGCGTCCGCCAGAGCCCGTCGAAGCTGGCCCAGGCCCGAAGCGGCTGGTCGCTGCCCGGCGCGCTGTACTCGACGAAGTAGATCCGGTTGAGCGCGAGGTCCTCAGCGGGCACGACCAGGAACTCATCGGCCTGGTTGGGCAGCACGGCCGCCACGGGCGTTTCGTTGCCGTGCGCGTCCACGATTTTGTAGCGCAGGAGGCGCGTGGATTTGCGGAGGCCGTCACCTTCGAGCTTCACCCAGAGCGCGCGTTCGCCGCGCAGTTCGGCGCGCATGCTCGACGGCGTGACATCGTGGAGGAAGACGAGGTTACCGCCCTCGGCGTTGGGCGCGCTGCCGGGCGGGTCGAGCCACTGCCCGTCGTCGACGCGGAACTTGAAGGGTGAGCGCGGGCCGATGACGGCGTAGCTCGGGTTGAAGAGCGAGAGCGCCCAGAGCCCGGCGGCGTCCGCCACGGGGCGCAACTGCCGGTCGGGATCGTCCATGTCGGTGTCCCATCCCACGAGTGCGCCCGTGATGACCACCCGCTCTGGGGTCGCGCTGAGGCTGTAGTGGCCGGGGTCGAAGAGCACCACCGTCGTGTCGCCACGGAGCGCATAGCCCTGGAGGCGTTCGGCATCCGAAAAGTCTTGGGCGAACGCAGCAGGCATGACGAGGAGGAGGACGAGGAGGAGAACGCGCATAGGGCTAGCAGCTTCGGAAGGGAAGCCGCAAGATAGGCTGAGGGTCGGCATTCATTGCGCCAGCCCTCCACCCTAGACCACGGCGCGCAGCGAACGCTTACGGCGTTGATGCCCCGTGCCCCTCGTCTACACGGTGCCACTCTTCACAACCCTTTGGTTGCGATTCGGCTCGGACCGCCGCAACTTGCAGCGTTCTCGATTCGCCTGCTGTGCCTGCTTTCGCTGCTATGATCCCCCGCATCCTCGCTGTCTCCGGTGCAGGCCTCGTCGGCCTCTCGTTCTTCACGCTCCTGATGGCGATTTTTACGAGCTGTGGCTCGTACTAGCGTACGCTCGTCTCAACGCTCCAGCGGATCGAGGTCGAGCTGCGCGCGGCGCGCGTTCAGATTGGCCTCGTCTTCGACAGGGGCGTTGGGCTGGGTCCCATAGCGCTGCGGTCCTCCCCTGCGGATGAGGACCCGGTCTGTGAGGTAGGCGAGGTGCCAGGCCTCCGCCTCGCCTGCGGCGACAGCAGCCTCGAGGAGTGGCCGGTAGCGCTCCTGGTCTTCCAGCTCCGCATGCTGCACGATGAGGAAGGCCCCTGTGGCTCCTTGCGTCCCCACGGTGGAAATACTGGGCCACCCGCGCTCTGCAACCACCGCGTCCAGAAACACGAGGTTGGCTTGGTCGATGGGTTTCTGCCGGTCCCAGAACTCCGCCCTCACCGAATCAGGGATGCCTTCTGGATGCGCGCGCCAGATCCGCCTCCACTCACGACGACCACGCTGGTCGAGCACGTGGATGCTGTCGAGCGCCACGGCGAGGCGGACGTCGAAGGTGGGCGGGGCCACGGCGGTGCGGCGGCGGAGGAGTGCGGCCATGAGTTCGCCCCACAGCGCGGGATAGGCCCGGAGCGCCTCGAAGTCGCCATCGACCTCCCAGGCGGGCGCGTTGTCCCACCCCACCTCGACGGCGCGGTGCAGGAAGCTGAAGGCGCGGCCTGCTTGTCCGGCCAGGGCGGCGGCAGTGGCTGCGATGTAGTAGGTGTTGCTCTCGGTGCTGTCCGTTGCCGCGAAGGCTTCGGCGAAGCGCTCGGCGCTCGCTTCGTACGCCCCCGCCCGGTAGAGGCTGTCGGCTTGTTCAACGAGCAGCGCGCCCGAAGACTGAGCGTGCACGTTACACGCGAGGAGCAGGAGCGGAAGGAGCCCCTGGAACGAAGCCGAGCAGTTCAGGCGTGGCATCAATCGGTACGTCATCGTAGTCCCAGCTTGGAGAACGCGCCGTCCACAACCAGGTGTGCGCCGGTGATGTAGCTCGCGGCGGGCATTGCGAGGAAAGCGACGGCCCGCGCGACCTCCTCCGGCTCCCCAACGCGTCCGAGCGGCGTGGCGTCCTCGATCTTCGCGCGCTTGGCGTTGTCCTGCAGGACCTGCTCTGCGAGCGGCGTGCGGATGTACCACGGGTGTACGGCGTTGACACGGATGCCCTCCGGCCCCCATTCGACGGCGAGGAAGTCGGTGAATTGGTCCATCGCGCCTTTGGTCATCGCATAGGCCGCCGTGGAGGTCGCGAGGATGCGGCGCGTGGAAACGGACGACACGTTGACGACGCTGCCTTGCGCGGCTTTGAGGAGCGGATAGCACGCCCGCGTGAGTTCGTAGGCCGATTCGAGGTTGACCGCCATCAGCGTGCGGAGGTCGTCGAGCGTGTAGTCGAGCGTCGGCTTGCGCAGGTTAGTCCCGACGTTGTTGACGAGTGTATTCAGTTGCCCGCCAAACTCCGCGTCGATGGCCTCCATCACAATCGCTCGGCCTTCCGGCGCGGCCACGTCCGCGACCACGCCGCGCGCGTCGTAGCCCTCGGCGACCCACATCGACGTCTGCGCTTCAATGTCGGACGCCGTGCGCGCCGCGATCAGTACCGCCGCGCCGAGGCTGAGCAGTTCTTCCACGATGGCATACCCGATGCCCTGCGTGCCGCCCGTGACGAGCGCGGTCGTGCCGCTCAGGCTCCAGGCATCAGAAGGGCTCCAGGGCTGGGACGGGGTCGTTTCGGTCATGGTAGGTCGAACACGTAGGGGGCGTGGGCGGGCCGGTAGAATAGGTCCACCTGGCTGACGTTAGCGAACGTTGTTACCGCCCCGGCCACGTCGAGCACGCCTGCGGCCTCGTGGATATGGCCGAGCACGTGGACGCGCGGCTGCACCTCGGCGACGCGCGCGGTGAGCAGTTCGCACCCACACGGGAGGCCCGCGTAGTTCTGATCGAGCCGACCGTGTGGAGGCCCGTGTGTCACCAACACGTCCACCTCGTCGGGAATCTGCGTCCAGATTTGCTGCAGTTCTAGACCGCCGCGCGGCAGGTTGAACGCCCAGTCGTGGAAGGCGGGCTGCCACGGCGAGCCGTAGACTACGAGGCCGTCGAGGTCGAGGCGGTCGTCCTGGAGGTACGTCGCCCCGGTCGCTTGTACGAGAGCCACCGCCTCCTCGGCGGTGGAGCGAGATGGGTCGAGCGGCCAGTCGTGGTTGCCCGCGACGAACACCTTGTGCAGGTGCGGCAGCGCTGCGAACCAGTCGAGGAAACGCCGAAGCTCGTCCATCGTCCCAACCTCGCAGGCGTCCCCGGCGAAGACGAGGACGTCGCCTTCGGGCAGCACGACGCGCTCGTGTCGGCCGTGCGTATCGGAAAAGCAGACGAAGCGCATGGCGGGCCAGGTGTTTGAGCGAGAGCGTGCGTTCGTGGACTACTTGCCGCTCCCGCGCCGCAGCCGCTCTTGCAAGGCGGCGGAGATGCGTGGCCACTCGTCGGCGAGGATGCTGTAGTAGACCGTGTCGCGGACGCGGCCGGTACCGGTGATGACGTGCTGGCGCAGGATGCCTTCCTCGGTCGCCCCGATCCGAAGCATGGCGTTTCGCGAGCGCTCGTTGAGGACGTCGGTCTTCAACTCGACGCGGTTGCAGCCGGGCGTCCCGAACGCACCGTCGCCGAAGGCATAGCGCAGCATGAGCCACTTCGCCTCGGTGTTGACGGCGGTGCGCTGCCACGGCCGCGCGACCCACGTCCAGCCGATCTCGGCGCGGCGGTGCTCGGGCACGACGTTGCCGAACCGCGTGCTCCCGACGACGCGCCCGCTTTCGAGGTGCACCGTCGCGAACGGCATCGCCCGTCCCCGACGCTGCGCGTTGAGCGCGGTCTCGACGTAGGCCCGCATGTCGTCCCGGTCGCGCACGACCGAGTTCGTCCACCGCCACAACGCGGGGTCGAGGCCGACCTCGCAGAGCGCGTCGAGGTGGTCGCGCGTGAGCGGCTCCAGGCGGACGTGTTGACCCGTCAGCGTGACGGGCGCGAGCGGGGTCGGCGTGCTCATCGGATCGTGCGGAGGCGTGCTCCGGTCTCGGCGTCCCAGAGCTTGATGGTGGTCCCCTGCCCCACCGTCGCGAGCGTCTGCCCGTCGGGCGATACGTCCACGAAGAACGCGATCGAGGCGTCGGCTTGCGCCTGCCAGGCGGGCTCGCCGGTGGCGAGGTCCCACAGCCGGAGCGTCCCGTCGCCACACGCCGCCGCGACATGCGTGCCGCCCCGCGCGAACGCGACGGCGTTGACGAAGCCATCGGCGTCGAACACGACCTCAACA
>JBCCRG010000082.1:0-10756 GCA_039208155.1 Bacteroidota bacterium
GCCGATGGGCGTCATCACACCGGCGTGCTCCATGAGTTGCGTCTCGGAGACGAGCGCGACCAGGCGGCCTTCCGCATCCACGACAGGGAACTGCTCGACCTCCGCCTCCACCGCTTCGGTGAGGGCGTCGAAGACCGCATCGTCCGCGCGGAGCGGTTCGAGCGTCAGATCGAGAAGGTTCTGAACAGTCATGGTGGATCAGACGGCACGCACGGGCACGTGTTTCGATACCCCTGAGTGCAGGTCAATACTCATGCCAAGCAGTCAGCAACGCGCCAGGCATGAGCAAGGGTGGTGGTACGGGTAAGAACTACGACTGGACGCGGCGAAGCTGCAAGGTCTTTCGACCGCAAGCTTGTGTCAAAACAGCAGAGCGGGTGAACCCCAGCTACGCGGGACGGACGGAATCGCTCACGAGCGCGTCCGGGATGGCCGTCGCCTGACCGTCGCCACTCAAAAGCGCGTCGGGGCCGAGCGTCGAGACGACGCGCAGGTCGGCGAAGCGGGTGAGCATTCGGTCGAGGTCGTCGGCGTTCTTGGGCGCGACGCGGTAACGGATGACGAGCGCAGGGAGCGCGGTCGAGTCGTCAGCCGCGTCCTTCGAGAGTGCGGTCACGGGCACTTCCGCGTGCACTTCCGCCACCCGGTGGAGGTGCGAGCGCTCTTTCCCAGCACTGACCGGCAGCACGACCGCCTGGTCACGGTAGTCGGCCTCGATCACGTCGAGCAGTTGCACGCGGAGTTGGTCGAGGCCGATGCCGCGCAGGGCTGAGACGAAGGCCGCGTTCTCGTACGACGCACGCAAGCTCGCCAGCAGGCCGCGCTCCTCCAACACATCGAGCTTGTTGAAGACCATCAGCGTCGGCTTGTCGAGCGCGCCGAGGTCCTTCAGCGTCTGGTTGACGACGCGGATGTGGTCCTCGAAGTACGGGTGACTCGCGTCGACGACATGCATCAGCACGTCCGCCTCGCGCGTCTCGTCGAGCGTGCTCTTGAAGCTCTCGATGAGCTTGTGCGGGAGCTTGCGGATGAACCCGACCGTGTCTGAAAGCAAGACAGGCTTGTTCGGGGCGAGGAAGGCCTTGCGCGTCGTCGCATCGAGCGTGGCGAAGAGGCGGTCCTCAGCGTGCACCTGGGCATCCTCGGCAAGCGCGTTCATCAGCGTCGACTTGCCTGCGTTGGTGTAGCCCACGAGCGCGACGCGCGTCTGGTCAGCGCGGCCCTTGCGCTGCGTCGTCCGCTGCCGGTCGATACGGTCGAGTTTGTCCTTCAGGACAGCGATGCGGCGGCCAATGAGACGGCGGTCCGTTTCGATCTGCGTCTCGCCAGGTCCGCGCATCCCGATACCGCCCTTTTGGCGGGAAAGGTGCGTCCACTGTCTCGTGAGGCGCGTCACGAGGTAGTCGAGTTGGGCGAGTTCGACCTGCGTCTTAGCCGTCGCCGTCTTGGCACGTCCGGCAAAGATGTCCAGAATCAGCCCCGAGCGATCCACGAGTTTGCACTCGAGTTCACGCTCTAGGTTGCGCGCCTGCACCGGCGAGAGGTCGTCGTCGAAGATGACGAGGTCTGCCTTGCGTTTCTCGACAAGCGCTTTCAGCTCCTGCACCTTGCCCTTGCCGATGTACGTCGCGACGGCAGGCGTGGTCATGTTTTGCGTGAGGCGGTCGGTCACGTCCGCCCCAGCCGTGTCGGCTAGGAGTTCGAGTTCATCGAGGCTCTCGTCGAGGTGGTAGCGGGTAGTCTCGGGCGTCTGGACGCCCACGAGGATCGCGGATTCGCGGGTGGTCTTCGGCTGCAAACGAACGCAGGCTAGTGAGCGTGAACGGAGGGTCGGCCTCAACAGCTGCGCATGATCAGCGCACCCAAGGAAGCACTTTTCTCCAACCTCCTGGAGTCGCTTCGGTTGCGCTTCCAGCCTGAGGGCATGAGAACTTGACGCAGCACCTCTAGGCAGCCGGAACGCAGAAGCGCGCCCTCAATATGCTAGCGAACCCAGCCTACTCCTGGAACGGCACCTGCACAAACCTCCGCTCGGGGAGGACAACGGCCGTCAGGGTTCCATAGCCCGGCCGATGGTGGTAGACACAGCCCGTGTCGATGTCGATGAGCTTAGGCTGGTCGATGGGCTCCGTGACGGGCGTGTGACCGCACACAACGGTCTTCTCCCACCCGCTAAGGTCGGCGTTGAGGTGGCTGCGCTCCCAAAGGAACGTCTCCGCCGTCCCGAAGCGCAGGTTGTCGGCGATGCTCAAGTCCGGACGCAACCCTGCATGGACGAACACGAAGTCGTCTGCTTCGAAGTAAAGCGGCGTGCGCTGTATAAAATCGACGTGCGCGTCCGGGATGCGGAGGCGGTCACGCTCCATATAGTTGGCGAGCGTCGAAAGACCGCCATTAATACGCCAGAGTTCGAGGTCGCCGTCGTTGACGAAATCGATCATCATCTGGTCGTGATTGCCACGCAAGAAGACACAGGGATGCTCGCGTTCGAGCTCCAGCAGCCGCTCGATCACGCCGCGCGAGTTGGGGCCGCGGTCGATGTAGTCGCCAACGAAGACGAGCGGTACGTCCGAGGCGGGCGCCAGGCGGTCGAGCAGCGCGTCGAGCGTGCGCAGGCAGCCGTGCACGTCGCCGATGGCGATGAGGCGCGGCGCGTGGGGATCGACAGTCGGGGCCTCATCCACAGGGAAGGGGTCCACGGGAGACGGGGCGGGCGGCTCGGACCCGGGCGAAAGAGCAGCCCGGTTTCTCCACTTGCGCAACGGCATCGCTCTAGGGCTCACCCATCCGTAACATCGTTCGAAAAAAACAACACGATGTGTCAGGATGAAACAGTAGGCATCCCCACGAGCCCACGCCCCGATTTCTTCAGCCGATTCGTCTCGATGAGTTCCTTTAACACCGCATCCAATACGCCGTTGAGGAAGTGCGCGCTGCGGGGCGTGCTGTAGCGCTTTGCTATGTCAAGCACCTCATTGATCGACACTTTCGGCGGAATGTCAGGGAAACCTAGAAACTCCCCAATGGCGAGCCGCAGCAGCAGCCGATCCACCAGCGCCAGCCGCTCGACCTCCCAGTTCTGCACGTAGCGGTCGATGAGTAGCTCCGCGGCCTCGGTGTGGTCGAGCGTGCGCAGGAAGAGCTTCTCGGCAAAGCGCTGCGCTTTCTCGTCGAGAAACGGTGCCACCACCGTTCGGAGGATGTGGTCGGGCGCGTCCTCGCTGAGTTCGCGGGCGTAGAGCGCTTGCAGGGTGCGCTCTCGGGCTTCGCGGCGGGTGCTCATGGAGGATGGGGCAAACAGAGAGACGTGTAGGGAGCGTGATAGTACCGCCCCGCCCCACCAGGGTCCCAGCAGCAAACGCGCTTCATGCAAGATACGCAGGCCGCCTTCCAGACTCGGCGACAACTGTGCAGGCAAAGCTGACACGGTCGGAGGTTATACCTGGGCCGCCTTGCCTGTCTTGACGGATGCTGCTCATCTTCTCGCTTCCGATGCCTGGACCGCGCTCCCCGATTGCCTGGACGTCCCGCCCTATGCTCACGGCGGCGCTGCTCATGGGCATCGGCATCGTGCTCGCGCAAACGGGCATGCTCCCGCAGAGATGCTGGTTCGTGGCATTCGGGCTCGCGTGGGCAGGTGCCCTGGCACTCACGCTGCTTCCTCGCCGACGCTTGGTGACGCTGCGCCCCCTCGTGCTGAGCGTAGCCGTCGCCGCGAGCCTGGTCGCCCTCGGCGGAGCGCGGCACGCGACGTGGACGCACCTGCCCACTCATCACATCGCGCACGCTGCGGCGTGGGCCGAGACTGACGAGGTCCCGGTAACACTGTGGGGATCGGTAGACGAGCCGCCGGTGAAAGCTCGTTCGGGCACGCGTCTGTGGGTCGCCATCGACTCGGCCGCAACGGAGGGCACGGCCATGCCCACGCCGGGCCGCGTTCAGGTCACGCTCCAGCAGCCTCGCTGGGGTAACACCTCCGCGCTGTATCCCGCGCTCATACTCGGCAACCGGATCGAGACGACGGGGCTGTTGCGGCCCACACCCACGCCCCGCAACCCAGCCGACTTCGACTACGGCGCGTACCTCCAGCGGCAAGGCATCCATGCCACCCTCACGCTCTATGACGCCGAAGCTATCGCGGTAGTTGGCTCCAAGGCGACGACACGCCAGCGCATCGCAGCAGCCGCGCAGGGCTTCGTCCGAAATGCTATCGCTGCGCACGTACGGACGCCCGAGGCGCAGGCGCTCCTCGCCGCCCTCCTGCTCGCCGACCGCAGCGCGCTCGACCAAGACGTGCAGGACGCATTTCGGCAGACAGGCATGATGCACCTCCTCGCCGTATCGGGCCTGCATGTGCTGCTCGTGGGGCTGGCGCTCTTCCACCTGCTCAAGCCGCTGCTCTTGCGATTCGGTGTTTCGTGGCGGTGGATGGAGGTCAGCCGCGCCGTTGTCACGCTCGCCGTGCTCGCGGGCTATGTCCTGCTGACTGGGGCTCCCACATCGGTGGTACGCGCGTTTGTGATGGCGGCGCTCTTCATCGGCGGCGGAATGCTGCAGCGGCAGACCGACGCGCTCAACACGCTCGGCCTAGCCGCAGTGGTGCTGTTGCTCATGCGCCCTGCTGCGCTGTTCGACGTGGGGTTCCAGCTCTCGTTCTCCGCCGTCGCGGGCCTCGTGCTGCTGACGCCGCTGGCCGAGCGATGGACGCCGAAACGGTGGTGGCGGCCGTCGCGATGGCGGTGGGTCCTCCAGAGCACCGCCGCGACCCTCGCGGCGACGCTCGCGACCGCGCCGGTGCTGGCGTTTCATTTTGGAGCCGTGCCGCTCGCTGGGCTCATTCTCAACCTCGTTGCAATCCACGTCACGGCTATCGTGCTACTCGCGGGCCTGCTGCTCGTCGCGACGGCAGGCTGGGCGACGCCGCTAGCGTTTGCGTACGGCGGCGCGGCCGAGATAGGCACGGCTGTGTTGCTCGGGACTGCACAGATTGGCGAGGCATGGCTCGGCGGCTGGGCGTTCGACGGCTTCGTGCGCGACCCGTGGCTGGTCGCTGCGGGCGTCGCGTTCTTGCTCGCTTTGGCGGCGTGGCCTCGCCCCCGACTTCGGTGGCGAACTGCGCTGCTCGGCATCAGCTTGCTCGTAGGACACGTGGGGACAAGTGTGCTGACGGGTCATACCCAGCCCCGCCTCGACGTGGTGTTCTTCGACGTGGGCCAGGGTGATGCTACGCTGCTCGTCACCCCGCGTGGCAAGACGGTGCTCATCGACGCGGGGATGCGGGACGACTACATCGATCACGGCACGCGCACGCTTCTCCCCCATCTGCAGCGTTACGGCCTGGATCGCATCGACGCGCTTGTCCTTACCCATGCCCACGCCGACCACTACGGCGGTGCGCAAACCCTGTTAGAGCACGTGCCCGTCGGTGCCGTCTACACGAACGGCCTCGACAGCGATGCGGATCTGTGGCGTGGGTTGCTGGATGCTGCCGCCACACACGGTGTCCCCGTCCTCACCCCGGATGGTGGCTCGCTGCTCGACCTCGATCCGAGCGTGCGCCTCCAATGGCTCCACGCCCCGGCCTCGCACTTCGCTGATGCCAACGAGGCGTCGCTTGCCCTGCGCGTTGTCCATGGCACAACAGCGTGGCTGTTCACCGGCGACGGTGAGGCCGCAGCAGAGCAGGCACTCGTCCAGCGCTTCGGGTCGCTCCTCGCCAGCGACGTCGTTCAGGTCGGCCACCATGGCTCGCACACCAGCTCGATTCCTGCGTTCGTGGAGCGTGCTGCCGACGAGGGTACCCGCGCAGTCGTAAGCGTGGGGCGGCGCAATCGCTACCGGCTCCCTCATGCCGAAGTCCTCAACCGGTGGCGCAGCGCCGGAGCTGATGTGGTCCAGACCGCTGACGCGGGTGCCGTGTGGCTGCGGTCAGACGGCACCGATGTCGAGCGAGTCGCGTGGCGCTGACCGGCTGTCTCAATGATACATGAACAGCGGCACCGGGCTACTTTCGATCAAGCCCTTTGCCGTCGAGCCGAAGAAGAGGCGGCTGATCCCTGACCGGGAATAGGCTCCGGCCACGATGGCATCAGCCTCGCTGTGTTCCGCGTGGCTGAGGATGGTCTGGAGGGCGCTTCCTCCCACTGGCGTGTGATGCGTGAGGTCAGAGAACCCGTACGCTTCGAGGTACGAGGCGGCTCGGCTGAGGTAGTCGCGAGCCACGAGGCGCTTTTCTTCGCTCTCGTCGCCCACCACACAGACCAGGTCGATGGGTAGGTCTGTGCCAAACGGTGCGAGATGCGCAAACTTCTGGAGCGTGCGCGCCGAGGTAGTGTCCCCGTCGAACGCGATGAGCACGCGCTCGACAGCACGGTAGGTCTTCTCGACGATGAGAACAGCCCCGGCTCCAGCCTGCGCGATCCTTGCGAGCGCATGCGTGCGCTTGTCCGGCTTCGCATAGAAGAAGTGCGACTCGTCCCCGGCGACGAGCAGATCGTGGTACCTGAGGTGCTCGGTGATCTGCTCATGCGGTACGCCGACGGCGACTTCCGCCCGTTCGAAGCGAATGCCCTGGTCTTCGCAGTGTGCTGCGAACTGGTCCAGCAAGGTCTTCGCCTCGCCGAGCACCTGCTCTGAGAGCTCCTGTCGACGCTTTTCCGCGTAGTACATCGACCCGATGCCCCCGCCTGCCGTCACGCTGTCGATGGCATCCTTGGCTACGAGGGCGAGCCCCGTCACGGTGCCGTCGCACGGACGGACTAGGTCACCGGCGTAGCGGGTGGCAACCGTGGTGTCACGGTCGGAGTCGAGGGCAACGAGAACGCGGCGAACCATAGCGGAAGAGAATGCGGTGGGCGGCGACGTTTCAAGGATACGGATACGAAGTTAGCCCGACTGGTATAGGGTGGTATACCCGCCTCGATCTGGCCTGTCCACGTCCCTAAATAAATAAACCTGATAAAAAAGAAGAAGCAGATGTAGTAGGGCCGTGGATACGTGGATAAGCGGGAGGAAAACGCTGTGCGTGGAAATAAGCGCGCGCGTCCACACCATCATCCACGGCTTGTGCACACCACGCTCCAGTCCCAAGCGTCGCTAAGCGCTGCTGTCAGGTAGGTGCGAGGGCACTTGTCCACCTATCCACGCTCGTCCACACCCAGAAGCGCAAGCGGGCTAGGTCGCTACGCACACGAGCGTAGTGTGGAGGACGATGGGATAAGTCGTGCGCGATTCCGTCTTGACATCCACCGGCGTTTCCCCATGCCCCGTGCGTCGAAAAGTTGTGCGCGACGTGCCCCCACCTGTCCACATCGGTTTCCACACCGTGGACAACTTCTCTAGTAGGACGGCTCAGGAATCTGTTTCTACAGCCCTTGTCGGACGTGTGTGATGTAGTCCGTATTGGGAGGGGCATGACCAGCTTCGCGCAAGGCTCGTGCGAGTTGGCCACGGTGGTAGCCCCCGTGGATCAGCAGATGCATCAGGATGTCGTGCCGCGCCGTCTCGAAACGCTGGCTTCGGCTGTTGTGGTAGACAGTCGCCGCGTCGAGGTTGTCACTGAGCTCCTCGAAGTAGACGGCATAGTCGGCGCGGTTGACCTCGACGCGCTCGGCGCAGGCGTCCCAATCGAGATCCGGCCAGATGGCACCCGTCCAGGGCAGACCTTCCAGCCGAGCGCGCCACACCTGCTTGGCTGTGACGAGGTGCGCGAACACCTGCCGCTCGCCATCGAGTTGCCCCGGTGCAGTGGAATCGGCAGCGCGGAGCGCGCCGAGGAGCCGTTGGTTGGCGTCGCTGTCGTAGGCGAAGAGGCGGGCGAAGTCGGTCATGGGAGAAGCGGAGGTCGGGTTCAGCCTCGAGCTTAGCCAAGGAGCCAGCCTGCGAGCGCGCCGCCGAGCACGAGCCACGCCGCGTTGATCTTGTAGCGTAGGGCTAGCACCGCCGCGACTGCGAAGATGGTGATGGGCAACCAGCCGTCCAGCACCGAGAGGCCGAGCTGAAGCGTGACGACAGCCATAAGTGCTACAGCGGCAGCGTTGACGGCATCGAGGAAGGCCGCGGTCCAGACCGACTTCCGCAGCTTCGGCACGATGGGATGGAGGAGCCCTGCGAAGACGAACGCCGGGAGGAAGATGCCGAGGGTCGCGATGATCGCCCCGGGCACGCCGCCGAGGACGTAGCCGATGAAGGTCGCCGTGGTGAGCACGGGACCGGGCGTGAACTGCCCGATGGCGACCGCGTCGAGGAGCTGCTGCTGGGTGAGCCAGCCGTAGCCGTCCACGAGGTCGCCTTCGAGGAACGCGATGAGGACGTAGCCGCTGCCGTAGAGCACCGCGCCCACCTTGAAGAAGAAGAGCCCGAGTTGCCAGAGCGGCACGGAGGCCGCCACGCTAGGAAGCGCCAGGGCAGGAAGCGCCGAGGCCGGGATCGGCAGCAGCGCGAGCCAGCCGCGCTTTGCCGAGGACGTGTCGTCCGGGTGCGCGTCGTCAGGCGGTGCGTCGTTTTCGTGGGCCTCGTCTGAGGGCGGCGTCGGTGCCTGGCTTCGCCTCACCGCGACGAGGACGCCCATCCCGATCACGCCACCGACCACCAGCGCTGCGATCTCCGAGACGCCCGCCAGCAGCAGCGCCCCGACGGCCGCGCCGAGCACAGCCAGCATCCAGCCCTTGATCGCCTTCTTCCCGAGTCGCCACAGCGCCCCGAGGATCACCGCGAGCACGGCCGGCTTGATGCCCACCAGAAACGGCTCGACCGCAGGCAAGGTGCCATACTCCACGTAGGCCCACGCCAGGATCCCCGTCGAGAGCGCGGCAGGGACGATGAACGACGTGCCTGCGACGGCGAGGCCCAGCCAGCCTGCGCGCGCATAGCCGACATGCATCGTCATTTCGGTGGAGTTCGGCCCCGGAATCAAGTTGGTCGCGCCGATGAGGTCGAGAAAGTGCTGGCGCGAGAGCCACCGCCGCCGCTCGACGACCTCGTCCTCCATCATTGCGATGTGCGCCGCGGGGCCGCCGAAGCCGATCACCCCGAGCTTGAAGAAGAGCCGGGCCAGCTCGCCAAGCCGCTGCTCCCGCGACGCTGGGGCGGGATCGGCGGCGGGCGCGTCATGGGGAGCGGAGTCGTCGTGCATGGGTAGCGAGGGGCCGGGATGCGATGAAGCCTTTGGAGAAGTGCCGCGTATGCCCTCCCTCCTACCTAGCCACCCCCTGCGATGTCCCCAGCCAATGATCTCGTAACAAACGGCCACGCCACCAGCGCACCAGTCGCGCCGTCACCGACGACCCTCGCGGCACTGCCCGCTGCCGAGGTGCTGCGTCAGCACCCCGTGATCTTGTTTGATGGGGTCTGCAACCTCTGCAATGCTTCGGTCAACTTCGTGCTCGACCGCGACCGCGCGTCGCTCTTCCGGATGGCAGCGCTGCAGTCGGACGTGGGGCAAGCGCTCCTCGCGCAGCACGGGTATGCGGGCACCGCGCCGGACAGCATCGCGCTGGTGGAGGATGGGCAGATCCACTTCCGCTCGACGGCAGCCCTCCGCATCGCTGCGCGGCTCGACGGGGCGTGGCCGCTCTTCCAGGTCTTCCGCGTCGTTCCCGAACCGCTGCGCGACGTGGTCTACGACTGGATCGCGCGCAACCGCTACCGCTGGTTCGGCAAGCAGGACGCCTGCCGCCTCCCCACGCCCGACGAGCGCGCCCGCTTCCTCGACTACCAGGTCCCGGCGTAGTTTTTAGTGCGGCAGTGATGCAGTGTTGCAGTACAGCAGTGGGTCGTTGCGCGTGCTTTCCGTGCTTTGCCTCCCCACCCCTGTCATGGCGCATACCTACGACTCCCTCAACGTCGGCGACACCTTCGAGACCGTGATGACGGTCACTGCCGCCGACGTGCAGACCTACGCCACCCTCACCGGCGACGACAACCCGATCCACGTGGACCCAGAGTACGCGGCCACGACCGATTTCGGTGAGCCCATCGCGCATGGGGCGCTGCTGCTCGGCTACATCTCGAAGGTGCTCGGGCGCGACTACCCCGGCCACGGCTCCGTCGCGGTTTCGCTCTCGGCCAAGTTCCTCCGCCCTGTTCCCGTCGGCTCCGAGGTGACCATCGAGGTCAAGATCGCGGAGAAGATCGAGCGGTTCGGCCACGTGAAGGCCAAGGTCTACGTCTACCGCAGCGGCAAGATGGCCTGCGGCGGCGAGGCCGTCGTCATCCCGCCGAAGGAGTAGTCACACCCTCCGCGGATGATGGCACAGAAATACTGTCGAGTCATCCCCGCAAACGCGGGGATCCATGCGGTGCTTCGTATGGATCCCGGATCAAGTCCGGGATGACCAAGGCGGAAGAGACAGGACAATCCACGGTCCATTCCCGCAGTTGGCATTGCCGATGAGTGCTACCGAGAACGAGCGAATCCTCGCGTGGGTCGAGTCGATCGGAGGTGGCTACGTCTGGGAAGAGGAGATCTGCGCGGTGACACTGCTGAAAGCTAACATCGACGATAGCCAGGCTGAGCGACTCGCAGGGTTGGTTGGAGTCGACCAAATCGCGCTGCGGGTAGAGTACCTTTCCATGAGCGTGCTTAGCCTTTTAGCGCAGATCGCCGGATTGAAGTCCCTTGTGCTCGCAGACGCTCCCATCACTGATAGTCAGCGCGAAGAGCTGGCGGCAATCGGACCGGAGATCAAAGTAGTAGCTGTCCTGTAAGTCAAACCACTCTAGCGAGCGGCTTACAGCTAGTTGGACAGACCATTAC
>JBCCRG010000083.1:0-10725 GCA_039208155.1 Bacteroidota bacterium
CACGTCCCCGCTTTCGTTTCACCCAACCCGCTCCCACTCCCATGCAGGTACAAGCCCTCGATCTCAAGTCCGCTCTCCAGGAAGCCATGAACATTGACGGCGCGCTCGGCGTCGCCATCGTGGATCTGGAGTCCGGCATCAGTCTCGGCACGCTCGGTGGCGGCGCGATGGACATGGAACTCGCCGCGGCGGGCAACCGCGACTTCATCCTCACCAAGCTGCGCATCAAGGAGCAGCTCGGCCTCGGCGACGATGAACTGGAGGAGATTCTGATCACGATCTCGGGCCAGTACCACCTGATCCGCCTTGCGCGCGACCAGACTGGCCTGTTCACCTACCTCGCGCTCGACCGCGCTACGGCCAACCTAGGCCTCGCGCGCATCCAGCTCCGCCAGATCGACGAGGCCCTCTCGATCTAGAGTCAGTTGATCGGTGGTTCAGTGCATCAGTGGTTCAGTATCTGCCTGTTCACCTCACATTTTCCAGACAGAGCCTAAAGCACGGCGCTCGTTTACGCGGGCTCGACCGTACCAAAGCTCATCGCAAACCGCTCCAGCCACCGTCTACCCCCACCACTGCGCCCCCCAAGCGCGCGCGCCGCGCCGTCAGGACAGCTCTGGCGGCGCGTGTTGTTTGCGAAGCTCTGGCCCGGAAAACATCAACGTCAGAGCGCCAGGTCGAGGGCTTCGCTAACACGCTGAACGGGTAGCAACTCCAGTCCCTTCGGCGCGCGGAGGTCGGACGCAGAGGGCTTAGGCAGGAGGAAGCGTTCGAAGCCGAGTTGCTTCGCTTCACCGAGCCGCTGCTCGATGCGGCTCACCGCGCGCACCTCGCCGCCGAGCCCGACCTCGCCCGCGACGACTGTCGCCGAGTCGGTGGGGATGTCGCGAAAGGACGACGCCACAGCGAGCACGACACCGAGGTCCACGGCGGGCTCGTCTACGCGAACGCCCCCGGCCACGTTGAGAAAGACATCGTGCTGCGAGAAACGGAGACCCTCGCGCTTTTCGAGGACGGCGAGCAGCAGTTGGAGCCGCCGCGCGTCGAAGCCGGTGGCGGTGCGCTGCGGCGTGCCGTAGCTCGTGGATGTCACCAGCGCCTGCACCTCGATGAGTAGCGGGCGCGTCCCCTCCATCGAGCACACCACGACCGAGCCGGACTGGCCGTACGACCGCTCGGCGAGAAACAGCGCGCTCGGGCTGCCGACCTCTTTCAGGCCCCCCTCGCGCATCTCGAAGACGCCGATCTCGTTGGCGGCTCCGAAGCGGTTCTTCATCGCGCGGAGCATCCGGAAGGCGTGGTGGCGGTCGCCCTCGAAGTGGAGGACCGTATCGACCATGTGCTCCAGCACGCGCGGCCCGGCGATGCTGCCCGACTTGGTGACGTGGCCGACGAGGAAGGTGCTCGTCGGGAGCGTCTTGGTGAGGTCGAGGAGCGCGGCAGCGGACTCGCGGACCTGCGACACGGAGCCCGGTGCGCTCGTGAGGTCAGGCCGGAAGATGGTCTGGATCGAGTCGACGATCAGCACGTCGGGGCGCACGTCGTAGGCGGCAGCGAGGATGGCCTCGACGTTGGTTTCGGGGAAGAGGTAGAACTGGTCGGCGTCGACGCCGAGGCGCTGGGCACGGAGCTTGACCTGCTGCGCGGACTCCTCGCCGGTGACGTAGAGGATCGTCGCGTCGGGCATATGCCGCCCGAGCTCCGTCATCAGCGTCGATTTGCCGATGCCGGGGTCGCCCGCCACCAACGTCAGGGAACCATGCATGATGCCACCGCCCATCACGCGGTCGAACTCAGCGAGGCCCGTCACGAGGCGGCTGCGCTCGCTGACTTCGACCTCCCGCAACCGCGTCGGGCGCGCCCCGAAGCCGCCGCGAGCCCCCGCCCCTCGTGTGCGCCGCGAGAAGCCGCCGCTGCCGAACGTGCCGCCCCCATCGCCTAAGCCCCCATCGTAGTCGGCGGCCTTCATCACGGGCGCTTTGATGGCCTCGCGCGGCGTCTCCTCGACGAACGTGTTCCAGCCCTGGCAACTCGTGCACTGTCCCATCCAGCGCGGCGAGGTGTTGCCGCAACTCTGGCAGACGTAGACCGTTTTCTTCTTCGCCATCGCGGGGGTTGAGGTGTGAACGTGTGTGGGTTTCGACGTGTGAACGTACCACACGAAGCCCATGAACCTACGCGCCCGCGCTGACAGCCCTGCTTCACCCTTCGTTTCCACATGGCCTCCCCTGACGACCCCAACCGCGCCGAACCGACGCCGGACGACCCGAGCGATGTGCTCACCGAGGAGACGGCTACTGACGCTGGCGTAGAGGAGGAGCCTATGGGCAACGAGGCCGCGAGTGACCCGGCCATTCTCGAAGCGACGGTGCTGGAGGAGACGGAGACGCCGTTCGGTGGCAACCCGCCCGACCTGACGCAAGAGTCCGGGATGTCGATACCCGAGGCGAAGGAGCTGACACGGCAGCGGGCCCGAGAAGCAGGCGGGCTGCTGTTCGAGTATATGCGCCGCCATCTGCCGGAGCGGGCTCCCCGCATGGAGGAGGCGACCCCCGCGATGCCGCGCGTCCAGGGTCGGCATGCGCAGTGGCTCCCGGTGCTCCGCGCCGTGCCGTGGTCTCTGGGCGCACTGTTTCTGACGTCGTTCGCGTGGGACTTCCCTGGCTGGGAGGCGTCGCTTTTCGGGCATGCGCTCGTCTTCGAGGGGCTGCTGCGGATCCTGGCGGTGAGCGGGCTGATCGGGTTTGCGACGAACTGGCTCGCCATCACGATGCTCTTCCAGCCCCGCGAGAAGCGGCCCATCTTCGGGCAGGGCCTCGTGCCTGCGCAGCGCGAGCGCGTCGTCTACCGGCTCGCGCAGGCGATCTCGCAGGAACTCATCAACGAGACGATCATCAAGGAGCGCATCGCCGAGAGCGGCGTCATCGGGCGCTACCGGCACCTCGGCGTGAAGCTCGTCCACGACACCCTCGATGACCCCGACTTCCGCCGCGAGCTGAAAACCCTCGCCGAACTGACCGTGCGCGACCTACTCGGCTCGGAGGAGATGCGCGCGAAGCTGAAGGCGGTCGCTGTCGAGAAGCTGGAGCAGAACGCAGGCGAAGGGCTCGGCGGCCTCGCGCTGAAGGCCTACCGCAAGGTGCGTGGCGACGACTTCGACCGCCGCATCGAGCAGGCCATCGCGGAGTTGCCGGACGCGCTGGACCCGGTCCTCGACCGCCTGGATGCGCTCCTGGATGAGGTCCCGGCGCAGGTGGAAGCCCAGGGCGACGCCATCGAGGAGATCGCCACGCGGACGGTACTCGGCTTCGTGGAACGCCTCGACGTCTACGCGATGATCGTGGAGAACGCGGACAAGTACGACGAGCAGCAACTCGAACGCCTCCTCAAGACGACCTCGAACGAGCAGCTGAACTACATCAAGTACCTCGGCGGTCTGCTCGGCCTCGTGGGCGGGCTGGTGATCTGGGAGCCGCTGCTCGCCCTCGGCGCGTTCGGCACGATCGGGGCCGTCTTGTGGGCGCTCGACGAGGCGCTCTACCGGCGGGGGTGAGGGTTGGCCGTGTTGCCGTGTTGTAGCTCACTACCGAACACATTTTTTCAAGTCTTCCATCGCAAGGTGCCAAACACGCCGGTTGACCACCATAGCCAAGGTCTTGTCATGCTGAACTTGATTCAGCATCTCAGCGATGTAGCAGATCACCCGAGTCGTCAGAGATCCCGGATCAAGTCCGGGGTGACACAAACGGGGCTTCACGGGCAGAAGGAGCCGTATTGGGCACCGTCAAGAAAAAGTGTCCGGTGGTGAGTGTTGCAGTGTTGCAGTGTTGCAGTGTTGCAGTGTTGCAGTGTTGCAGTGTTGCAGTGTAAAGGTGTGTCCAGCTCTGTGCTTCGGCAAGCGAATTCGCCTGCGTCTTGCTCTTCACTCTTTACTCTTGACCCTTCACCCCAAACCACCCGATCCTTCGGCGTCCCGGTCACCAGGCTCGCCCTCCATGCGCCTCCTTCTCGCCTTCTGCCTCCTCCTCACCCCCAGCGTCTCCGCTCAGATCCTGCCCGATCTCACAGGTGACGCTCTGCTCGGTGCGCTCGCCGATGCGTACACCCCCGACCGGGTACTCTCCAGCAGCCAGAGCAAGGACCGGCTCTACGACACCGTGGACGAGGTCACGGTGGACGGCCAGCGCGGTGTGCTCGGCTTCTACACCGACTTCTTCGTGCCGTTCGATGGGCAACCCTCGTCGGACCCGTCTCAGGACGTATTCAACAACGAGCAGGGCCTGAACCAGGAGCACGTCTGGCCACGCTCGGAGGGGACCGACAACAACGACGCGGAGACGGACATGCACCACCTTGTCCCGACGCGGGTGCGGGTGAACAGCGACCGCGCGAGCCTCCCCTTCGCCGAGATTCCAGACGCGCAGGCTGTGGCGTGGTACCGCTTCGAGCAGACCCAGTCCTCGCCGCCCACCACGGACCGCAACGCCTACTCAGAGCGCAGCACCTCGGCGTTCGAGCCCCGCGAGATCGTCAAGGGCGACGTGGCGCGGATGCTTTTCTACGTTGCCACGATCTACGACAGCGAGGTTGGGACGCGAGGCCGCACCTGGTTCGACCGCCAACTCCCGACGCTGCTCGCCTGGCACGCGGCAGACCCCGCCGACGACGCCGAGGTCGCGCGCTCAGGGCGCGTGGCCTCGTTCCAGGGCAACGACAACCCGTTCGTCCTCGACGCCACGCTCGCTCGCCGCGCCTTCGCACCCGAGGGCGTGGTTCACTACGTGAGCGCCGAGGTAGCGGAAGGCACGCGTGGCGGTTCGACCTGGGCAGACGCCTTCGCGAACCCGACCCATGCCCTCGCCGCCGCCCGCCCAGGCGACGAGGTCTGGATCGCAGCGGGCACCTACACCCCGACCGAGACCGGTGACCGAAGCATCTCCTTTGCCATTCCTGACAGCGTCGAGGTGTACGGCGGGTTTGCCGGGACCGAGTCCTCGCGTGAGGACGCTAATCCGGAAGCAAATCCGACCGTCCTGAGTGGCAATATCGGTGCATCTGAGAACCAGCAAGACAACAGCCGCCATGTCGTCGTTGCAGAAGGGACCCTCATACTCGATGGGATCACCGTCTCGAACGGCTACGCGGAAGGCCAAGATCGCGAAGGACGAGGAGGCGGCTTGCTCATCGAAGCGCCTACCACAGTCGCGATCTCGCGCACTGTCTTTTCAGGTAACCTGGCAAACACGGGTGCCGGGCTGTACGCCCCCGCTGGCGTGGATCTTCGACTGAGCGAGGTGACCTTCGTCAGCAACTTCTCGCCATTCTCCGGAGGCGGTTTCTTCATGGGAGGCTGCGACTTCGACGCGGCACCCTCCACCCTCGATGCGCGCGCTGTGGTCGTACGTCGGAATACCGGGTTCCAGGGCGGAGGCCTCTACGTGTGCCGTACGAATGTCATCGCCGATGACCTTGTGTTGGACAACAACCAGGCCGATACCGGGGGCGGTATCTACGCCTTTCTAGGTAGCATCCTGCTACGTTCTCCACTCGTCACGAACAACGGAGCAGGGTTCGGTGACGGCGGCGGCATATTCATGTTCAATGGAGGCATATTCGACGAAGGTCCCACCATTGAAGGCGGTTCGTTCACAGGCAACAGTGCCTCCGAACGGGGCGGGGCTATCGGCATGGACTCGGGCTTTCTCACCCTTCGAGGCGTGACGTTCGAGGACAATAGAGCTGGCACAGGCGGGGCCATCGCCGCTATTCCCGCCGATGTGCTCATAGTAAACAGCCAGTTCACCCGGAATACCGCCGCCAGGGGCAGCGCCCTCGCTCTTGCAGGCACCCAAGGCCTCGTCGCGAGCTCACGGTTTCTAGGAAACGAGGCTACAGAAGCCGGCACGGTTACGACGGATCTCTCCTCTGACCTTAACGTGGTCAGCAGTGCCTTCGTTGGAAACCGCGCCGCAGAAGTGAGCACCCTCCTGCTGTCGGCCCGCACCAGTGTCCACGGATCCACCTTCACAGGCAACATCGCTGACAACGGAGACTTGATCAGCGCTGTGGTCGGAGATGGGATGTTTACCAACAGCATCGTGTGGGGCAACGTCGGCACAGGCATCGATACCGATCAAATGTTTGCTGGGGCCGACCTGCTCACCTTCTCGAACGTGCTCTACGAGGGCGGGATAGAGCCATCGGATGTGGTCGCTGTGACCAACCTCCTCGACGCGGACCCGCTGTTTGCCCGCGCGCCCTCACCTGGGCCCGACGCCGAGTGGGGTACCGCAGATGACGACTACGGCGATCTCCGCCTGCTGGAAGACTCGCCCGCCATCGACGTGGGCGATGCCGCCTTGCTTCCCCTCGACGAACTCGACCTCGATGGCGATGGCGACACGACTGAGCCCCTCCCGCTTGACCTCGATGGGAACGCTCGCGTCCTGGGCAGCGCCTTGGACCTTGGGGCGTATGAGTCGCTGTTCTCGACGCCCGTCGAGGCTGAGCAACCCACAACGGCTCGGGTCACGGGCCCGTATCCCAATCCGACTGCGGGCTCAGCCACCTTCGCGTTCACGCTGGAGGCCCCCGAGTTCATGCGCGTCGAGGTGCTGGACCGGCTCGGGCGGCGCGTGGCGCTGCTGCACGAGGGCGTGCTCGCCGCCGAACAGCTTCACACGTTCGAATTCCAGAGCAGGGCGCTGCCGTCCGGCCTCTACGTCCTCCGTCTGCAGGGCGAGCAGACGACGCACACGCGCCGCGTCACGCTCGTACGCTAAGCGCTCACTCGACGACCTGCGCCACGAGGTCGGCGAGAATCGTGCGCAGCGTGGCAACCTGGTCGGCCGCGTCGTCTGCGATGCCATGGCGGTCGGCTGTGTAGGCGGGATCCACGTAGGCCAGGTGCGTCTGTCCGTCGAGGTCTTCGAAGAGGGCCACCCGCAGCAGCGCGTCGATGGCGACAGTCTGGTCGGACGAGACGAAGCGCGCGGCCGTCTCGGGCTGGTTGAGCACGAGCGTGATCGCAGGGCGTCCGCCCTCGACGGTGTGGTCGTAGCGCGCAACCGTCTGGAGATCTTCGCGGTCCCGGACGACCTGGTTGAGCCGACGGAAGGCGTCTGGCACCTCACCTTCCACCACCGTCTCGATGATTCCTACGTGCCGGGCGACGGCTCCAGGCCCCGGGCCCACAAGGGTCCCGTTGCTGGACGCGGCGAGCGTGAAGCGCTGCCAGCGCTCTTCGTAGCTGTCCAGTGCGGGGAGGCCTCCCACGTCGTAGCGCTGCGCGAGGTACGCGGCCGTGTTGTACCCGGCGACGACGCGCTCCTCGTTAGCGGTGTAGATCAGCAGCGGCTGCGGAAACTCCAGCGCGATGCGCGGGTCGGCGGCCACGAGCGGCTGGCTGATGGCCCCCGCGTTGATGAGCGCCACGCGCGTCGGTAGCAGTTCAATGCCGTTGCTGCGGGCAGCCTCGGCGAACTCGACGCGGGTGGCGAGGACGGCCTGCCCGTCGGCGCGAACGGCGTCTTCGAGCGCGTCGTAGGCGCGGAAGTCGGTGTTGCGCGAGCTAGCTTGGACGAGCCCAGGAACGGTGGCCTCAAGCTCGAAGGCCTCGTCGAAGAGACCGCAGCCTGTGGCGAGGCTGAGCAGTACGACGACCGCGAGCGGTCGGAGGAGAGAGAAGCGCATGCCGGTGGTGGTGGTGGGCGAGAGCGGCGGAGGGACACTGTCGGTGTCGAAGGCTGTTCCGCAGCCCGACACGCCGCTTCACCGCGCTCGATTGTCACGCCTGCGCAACGATTTTGCGCGTCATAGCTGTAGGAATTCGGGCTCTCCACGGTCCCTGTTTGGTCTGCCCCGCACGCGGTGGCTGCTGCACTGGACGCCTTCGCGAGCGCCTGGTTCAGGACGGCTCCGCGACGACCTCGGGGCGTGGGGGCCGGGGACGCGACGGACGGGGGAGCGAAGCGGTGACGGCCCGCACCGCACGCGGCTTCGACATCGAGACGCTCAGGTTGGCGTCCTCGGGGCGGAAGTTGAGCAGCACCTCCAGCACGCCCTCGCGGGTGTTGTGCTCCATGAGGCGCTGGCGGAGCAAGCTCGCGCCGCGGTGTCCTTTGAAGTAGCCGCCGTACATCCGCCGCATCTCCAGCGTGCCCTTGCGCTCGCCGAGCCACTCGCACTTCAGCGTGAGGTGCTCCGCCACGACGGCCACGCGCTCGTCCCACGACGGCGGGTCGGGCACCTCGCCGGTCGCGAGGAAGGCCTTCGCCTCGCGGAAGATCCACGGGTTGCCGATGGCTCCGCGCCCGATCATCACAGCGTCCACGCCGGTCTCGTCGAACATCGCCTTCACCTTCTCTGGCGTCGTCGCGTCGCCGTTGCCGATGAGCGGGATGTCCCGGACGCCCTCTTCCTTGAGCCGCCGCAGCCACGCCCAGCGGGCCTCACCGCGGTACATCTGCGCGCGTGTCCGGGCGTGAACCGCCAGCGCCGCGATACCACTCTCTTCGAGCATCCGCGCCACGTCGAGGATCTGGATCGATTCGTCGTTCCACCCGAGCCGCGTCTTAACGGTCACGGGCCGCGTTGCGACTTCCAGCACGGCCTCGGTGATGGCCTGCATCTTGGGCAGGTTGCGGAGGATACCCGCGCCGCCGTCCTTGCAGACGACCTTCTTGACCGGGCAGCCGAAGTTGATGTCGATCAGTTCGGGCTCGACGCGGTCCACGATGGCCGCTGCTTGGCGCACCTGATCAAGATCGCCGCCGAAGATCTGGATGCCGACGGGCCGCTCCTGGTCGTAGATGTCGAGCTTCTGGACGGAGTCGTGCGCGTCGTAGAGGAGCCCACCGGACGAGATGAACTCGGTCGTGACGAAGTCGGCCCCGTAGCGCTTGCACAGCAGGCGGAACGGCGGATCGCTCACGTCCTCCATGGGCGCGAGAAAGAGCGGGCGCTCGCCGAGGTCGATGGGGCCGATGTGCATCGTGAGGGGGGCGTGTAGTCGGTGCGGCCAAGGGCTACGGAGCCGACGGTCGCGCGTTCCGGCGACTCGGGTTCTTGGCGCTCGGTTCGCGGAACGTCAACCCACCTGCGTCTTGTCGCTTCTCGTAACCCGCTCCCTCGCTGCTGCGTAGACTTCCCTGTCGCTTTGCCCACCGACTCCTCCGGCTCATGCTCTCTTTCGTTCTCGCGGCCACGCTGGTCGGCCTCGTCAAAACGCTGCTCGTGACGCTCATTGCGGTGCTCAACGCCGTGCTGGCGATGCTGGCGAGCCTAGCCGTGTGGAAGTCGTACCTCGCGCTCGGCGTGAAGGTGGCGTTCTTCCTGGTGCTGTGCGTCCCCATCGTGGGGGTGGTGTGGTACCTCGCCTTCGGCCAGAAGCGCGTCCGCGATGCGCGCCGGTAGGGCTGCGGCCCATCCACTTACGAGTCCCCAACTCTGCTTCCTATGTCCACCCTCTCTCGCCTCAGCCAGCGCCTCGTCGCGCCGCTCTTCCTGCTCGCAGCCACCGTCATGCTCGCCGGCTGCGGCGGACCCAACCTCATGGAGCGCGCCCAGGGGCCGTGGGGCATCTGCGGCCTGCTCGTCCTCATCCTCGCGATCATCGCCATCGTGGAGGTCATCAACAGCAGCCGCGACACCGGCTCCAAGGTCATCTGGGTCGCGATCCTGTTCTTCCTCCCCGGGCTCGGCGTGCTCCTGTACTATTTCTTCGGACGCAAGAAGTAGTACCAGATCCGGCTGCAAACTTTCGACCTTGTCATGCTGAACTTGATTCAGCATCTCAGCAATGCCTCGAAACACCGCAGTCGTCCGAGATCCTGAACCGAGTTCAGGATGACACCATCGCAACCAATCAGGCGGACTTGGTATCAGCTATCGGCTGTCGGTTTCCCACGTCGCACCGCAGCAGATGGTCACGCGCTCGGGAGGGTGATCGTGAACGTGGTGCCCTCGCCGGGGACGCTCTCGACGTCGAGCGTGCCGCTGTGGCCTTGCGTCACGATGCCGTAGCTGAGCCAGAGACCGAGACCGGTGCCCTCGCCGGGCCCCTTGGTGGTGAAGAACGGCTCGAAGATGCGCGCGCGGTGCTCGTCGGAGATGCCGTGGCCGTTGTCGCACACCGCGAGCACGACCGCGTCGGCGCGGCGCTGCGTGCGGATCGTCACGACGGGGTCGTAGGCGCTGCCTTCGGCCTGCTGCCGCTGGTGGACGGCGTGGAACGCGTTCGTGAGGAGGTTGAGCACCACCTGCCCGATGCTCTGCGGGACGACTTCGACCTCGCCGACTGCGTCGTCGTAGTCGGTCTGAAGATCCACGTTGAAGCCGGGCGTGCGGGCGCGCATGCCGTGGTAGGCGAGGCGCATGTGCTCGTCGAGGAGCGCGTTGAGGCCGATGCGCTGGCGGTCGCCGGGCTGGCCGCGCGCGTGGAGGAGCATGCCGCGCACGATGCGGTCGGCGCGGGTGCCGTGCTCGTTGATCTTCGCCACGTTCGTGCGGAGGTCTGCGAGGACCTCGTCGAGGTCGGGGAGCACCTCCTTGACGGGCTGCTCCTGCGCGTCGCGTAGCACCTCATCCACCTCCTGCATGAGGTCGATGGAGAGCGCGGCGAAGTTGTTGACGAAGTTGAGCGGGTTCTTGATCTCGTGCGCGATCCCGGCGGTGAGCTGCCCGAGCGAGGCGAGCTTCTCGCGCATGACGAGCTGCTGCTGCGTC
>JBCCRG010000084.1:0-10665 GCA_039208155.1 Bacteroidota bacterium
CCCGCCGATGTAGAGCGTCTGACTAGTCAGTAGCATTTCGAGGGCGTCCGAGGGACGGGGGTAGCGGCTCTCGTCCAAAGCGGGGTTCCCTTCGCAGTCGCGCGCAAGCAGGTCGAACGCGAACGGGAGCGCCCGGCCGCCGTTGACGAGGAGCGTTCCGGTGCCCCCGTCAGCCGTCAGGGCACCGATGAACCCTAGTCCGTGTGTGAGCTCGTGAAGCACAACCGTAGCGAAATCGAACTCGTTTGGGCCAGGCTCGCCCAGCCCGAAGTGCCACCGGCTAAAGCCAGAGTTGAAGGTCGCCTCGATGTCTACGATGCCCGTGTCCAGGTCGCGCCCGGCGCGGGCGTTGGCAAGCGCGATGGGGTACCACACGTCCACGTCGAAGCCGGGGGGGCGCGCGTCGCCTTCCTCGAACCGCACGATGAAGGGGCCTGCCGCCCCCAGCGTGTTCTCCGAGTCCAGTTCTTCCCAGACCGCACTGACGCGAATGGGAACGCTCGAGACCACGTGGTCCGTCCACACGTCCACCGCGCGCTGAAAGGCGGCCCGGGCCTCGGCAGGAAAGCCGTCGTAGACGACGATGAACTCGGCGGAGGCTCCGCGGGCCTTCACCACTACCGGTGGCCCCGTACGCGTGCGAGCACGATGCGGCTCGGTATGACGATGTGACTCGGTATGGGGGTGGGCGTGGTCCAACTCATCATCATGATGGTGGTGATGGCCGGGCCCGTCGGTATGCGGGTGGTGATGGACCGGTCCCGCGACGCGAGGCGAAGACTGTCCCCATGCCGGGGCCATCGGCACGGTCATGAGAAGGGCAAGGACCGGTGCGAGGAGGCGGAAAGACGAGGCCATCGGAGAAGGGCAGGAATGGAGAGACAGGGAGACGGCGTAAGGCGCACCGTCGCCGCAAGTTCGGTGCCGGAAGGGCGGTGTCCAAGGCCAACGGCGCGCCCCGTGCCTCAGCGTTCGAGGCGCTCCAGGGCGGTGCGGGCCCGCTGCTCGAGGGCGCGGTGGTAGTCGAACGGCTCGTCGTAGCGCAGGACGGCTTCGTAAGCATCGCGGGCCTCGCCCCAGCGCCCCTGCTGTTCGAGGACGCTACCGGCATAGTACTGCGCCCACGGTCCCCACCGTGCCTGCGCGTCGCCGGGGTTGGCGATGGCGATGGCGTAGTGGCGCAGCGCCTCCCGGTCCTGGCCGCCCTCATGGAAGGCCCGCCCGCTGCGGTAGGCGGCCTCGGCGTACTCGACCGGCGATGCCGTGCCCGGCGCTAGCAGCGGCTGCAGCGTTGCCACGGCCTCGTCGTAGCGCCCGCCGTCGAAGGCGTTGCCGCCGCGCAGGAGCAGCCGCTCGGTCATGGTGAGCGGCGCGTCGATCCGTCGGGACGCCTCGCGCAGGGCCGCCGCGTCGGAGTCGAAGTCGCGGTCGGAGCGGATGCGGCGGTAGTGGGCCACGGCCTGGGCGCGCTGCCCGTTCATCTCGCGGGCGAGCCCAGCGGCGAGGTGCGCCCGGGCACGCAGCGCGTCGCCCTCGAAGGCATCGAGGTAGCGCTCGAACGCCGAAGCGGCGTCGGCGAAGCGGTTCTGGCGATAGAGCGCGTCGCCGAGGTAGTAGCGTGTGTAGGCAAGCGGCGTCACGTCGGGCTGGCGTTGCGCAGCGAGCGCGGCGCGCAGGTGGCGCTCGGCGTCGGTGGCACGGCGGCGCTTGAGGAGCGCGTAGCCGTAGAGGTGGTTCACGAGCGCGCTCTCCGGGTGGCGGTCGTGAAGGCGCTCGAGGTAGCGGAGCCCCTCACGGCGGTTGTTATTGAGCGTGAGGTCCGTGATGGCAAGCGCAGCGAGCGCCTCCTCTTGCTGTGTTTGGCTGAGCGTGGCCGCACGCTCCAACTCGTCCATGCCCTGCTGGATGGTCCCGTCGAACCCAGCTAGCTTCACGAGCCAGCGGTAGCCTTTCGGCACCGAGCCTACGGCGACGTGGCAGAGGCCGAGGCCCTTGTAGGCGTCGTGGAAATCGGGGTGGTCACGCGCGAGGCGCTCGAAGCCGCGGAAGGCGGCACGGCCCGCCACGGCGGTCCGGGTGTACTGCTGGAGTTTGAGATGCGCTGTTGCGCGCGCGAGTTCGCGCTCGGCGGCGAGGAGATCGCGCCACGGCGAGGGTGGGGCCTCGTCCAGGATATTCTCCAGGCGGTCGCTCCACGCGAAGAAGGTGTCGAAGTGCGCCTCCTCCTCGGTGATGAGGCCGCGCCAGAGCGCGATGGTGGCGAGGTAATGGTAGGCCGCCGGCCCCTCGGGCTCCAGCGCCGCGAGGGCCTCGAATGTGGCCGCAGCAGGGGCTAACTCGAAGGCAATCAGGTGAGCGCGGCCCTGCTCGAAGAGCGCCGACCCCTCGGGCGTCCCGACGAGCATGACCTGGTCCCTAGACGAAGCAGGCGTGGTCGCTTGAGCATGGGCGGCTGCCTCCGGTGAGGTGAGCAGCCCCACTGCGGTCGCAGGGGGCACCAGGCTGACCGCCGTGGCCGCGAGCAACCCTAGAAGTACGCGCGTTGCCTGAGCCATCGGGAAGGGGAGCATGTGAAGGAAGCTGCACGGCGGCGCAGGAACGCGTGGACGCGGACAACGGGCAGAGCCATGAACCTAGTCTGCGCTGGTAACGGGTGACATAAATCACACCTATTACCCGCACACAGGCTCAGAGGAGAGTCGCGGAGATCAGCGCGCCTGCTTTGTCCCGAAAATTACTAGGGAAAACGGCCTCCGTGCGTATGTTGAAGCCATCCGTCCTGCAGTCGATCGTGCCGGATGTTCTGGAGCCTGTCTGTGAAGTCGGACGACGGGCCGAGAGCGACTGCGAAACGGGTGCGCTGCGCAACTGCGGTAGAGCCTGTCCCGGACATCGATCCAGGGCACGGCTTGCTATGCTTCGTAGACCGTCGGTTTGCGCGCCACGTGCACCCGCTCTTCGCCCGTTTTCGCCGGCGTCCTAGCCTCACGAGCATGTTCTGGCTGGCACCTTGCCTCTCAGGAGCGGCGCTCTGCTCTCCGACCATATCCTCCTCTCGTGCCATGACCCTCCGCACTCTCCGCCTGGCGTCCATCACGCTCGGCCTCGCTGCGTTCCTTGCGGCTGCTCCGCACACGCAGGCCCAGACGTTTACCTGCGACAACGACATCTTCATCTCCCAGTCGTTCGACAACGGCTCCAACTTCCAGCTGAGTCGCCTCAACCAGTCGGTGTTCCCCTACACCCTCGACGCGATCTCCACTACTTCGTTAGAGTACAACGCGATCGGGTTCAACTACCTCGATGGCTTCATCTACGGCATTAAGCCAACCTCGCCGAATACGGTCTACCGCATCGACAACACCGGGACGCTGACGTCCATCGGCACGGTGTCGGGTCTTCCGACGCAGCGCTACTTCTCGGGCACCATCGCCCGCGACGGCACGCTCTACCTGGCCGACGGCGGTCCGATCGATACGTCGAACCCTACCCGTGACCTCTATGTGATCACGGGCCTCGACACCGATTCACCGACGGTCGTGAACTCGTTCTCGCTAGCGCCGATCACCGGCACGACCCTGGCGCGCTACTCGGATCTCGCGCTCACGAACGACGACAGCTTCCTCTACGGCTTCGCTCGCAACACCAACCAGGTTGTCCGCATCGATCCGGCGACAGGCGCACAGACTCCGCTGCCGGCCACCACCAGCCTGGGTACGGTTGGAGGACTTTGGTTCAACAGCTACGGCGAACTCTTCGGCCGGCGCGGGCTCGACGGCAGCTTCTACCAGTTCGATCTGGTCTCGGGAGCGGCGACCGTCGTCTCGACGGGCCCGCCGTCCCAGTTCAACGACGCCACCTCGTGCCCGTACGCCGTCGGTTTCACGAAGGAGACCTCGCAGTCGGTTGTAGACCCTGGAGAGACCTTCACCTACACCTTCACGCTCTTCAACAATGGCCTCGAGCTGACGGGCATCGACTTCCTGGACGAGATCCCGTCTGGGCTCACCTTCGTGGATGGCACGCTCTCGACCACGCTCGGCGGCACGGCGAACAGCTTCGGTGGGACGAACCGTCTCGAAATCACGGACCTGACCCTGCCGGCCAACACGGCCTCCGTAATCACCGTCGATGTCTTCATTCCGCCCTCAGCACCCAACACGACTTTCGACAACCAAGCGGTCCTCTCAGACCTGGGTGTTTTTCTGGGCAGCACGCTCAACTCGGACGACCCGACGACGCCTATCTTCGGCGATCCGACGACGGTGGGCATCAATATCCCCGTCGAACTGACGGCCTTCGACGTGACGCTCAATGGACGGGCCGCGAGCCTCGCCTGGACGACGGTCTCGGAGACGAACAACAGCGGCTTCGAGGTGCAGATGCGTCGCCCCGCGACCGATGCGTTCGAGGCGCTCGGCTTCGTGGAAGGACGCGGCACGACGACGGAGACGCAGTCCTACGCCTTCCGCGCCGACGACCTCGCGCCGGGCACCTACACGTTCCGCCTGAAGCAGATCGACTTCGACGGCGCGTTTGCCTACAGCCCGGAGGTCGAAGCCAAGGTGGTGCTCACGGAGGCGTTCGACCTGGAGGCGATCTACCCGAACCCGTTCCGCACGGGCGACGCGGCGCAGGCGTCGCTCTCCGTCCAGCAGAGCCAGGCCGTGACGGTCACGCTCTACGACGCCCTCGGCCGAATCGTGGCCACGCTGCACGACGGACGCGTTGAGGCGGGCGAAGCGCTCGACCTGCGCCTCGACGGACGCGCGCTCGCTAGCGGCGTCTACGTCCTCCGAGCAACCGGCGAGACCTTTGGCACGACGCGCCGGGTCACAGTCATCCGCTAGGACCGCTCTCGGCTGACTTGTGCAGGGCCGATGCCAGCAGGTGTCGGCCCTGCGTCGTGCATGCATGGCTGGACGCAACACCGACGGGCATCGGTCGTTGGTAAAACGCCTGTCACCCTCGCTCTTCTATCCAACCAACCAATCCAGGTATGAAGCGTCTCGCTTTCCTCAGCGTCGCCGCCCTTGTGGTGCTCGCGACAGCTGCCTTCACCGTCCCGTCCTCCGGTCCTGAGATCGGCGCGGCGGCTCCCGAATTCACGCTCACCGACACCAACGGCAACGAACACGCGCTCTCCGACTTTGCCGGGAAGTACGTCGTGCTCGAATGGCTCAACTACGACTGCCCGTTCGTGAAGCGCCACTACAACGACGGCAACATGCAGGGCCTCCAGGGCATGGCCGCCGAGAACGACATGATCTGGCTGTCCATCGTCTCGTCCGCGCCGGGCGAGCAGGGCCACTTCTCGAACGACGTCATGAACGAGCGCGCCGCCCAAGTCGAGGCGCAGCCAACCGCGATCCTGATGGACGAGTCCGGGACCGTCGGCCGGATGTACGAGGCGGCCACGACGCCGCACATGTACGTCATCGCGCCCGACGGCACGCTCATCTACAAGGGCGGCATCGACGACAAGCCGCGCGGCCCCGCCGCTGAGGCAACCAACTACGTCCAGGCCGCTGTAACGGCGCACATGGCGGGCGAAGCCGTCGCCGTGCCGACCTCGCCGCCGTACGGCTGCTCGGTGAAGTACGCCGACGCTGGCTGATCGGCCCAGCCGACGTTCAACAAGCAGGCGGTTCCGTGCGCGGGGCCGCCTGTTTTTTATGCCAGCTGGAGTCCAATGGCCGCTGTGGAAAACTGGTTGGGATGTAGCGTTGTGCAGGTACGTGCTGGCTTCTAGCTTCTCCGGTAGGCACGTCCGCGTGCCGTCACGTCTTTCTTCACGAAGCCTACCCCAACCTATGCACCGCTTCGCCTTCGCCCTCGTTTTCGCCCTGCTCGCGGTAACGATCACGGGTTGCTACCATGCCCGCGTCGAGACCGGCCTCACGCCCGGCACCCAGGTCATCGACCAGCCTTTCGCCTCGGGCTTCCTCTTCGGTCTCGTGCCCCCGTCGACGGTCAACGCGGCCTCGCAGTGCGCGGGCGGCGTCGCGATCGTGGAGACGCAGATCAGCTTTCTCAACGGTCTCGTCTCGGCGATCACCTTCAACCTTTACACGCCGATGCACATTACGGTGACGTGTGCGGCGGGCAGCGCCTCGGCGGCCACGGCGGAGACCGAGGTCGCGATCGCGCGCAGTGCGTCCCAGGAGGACGCCCTCAGCGCGATGCAACTCGCCACCGAACTCGCGGTCGCCCAGGGCGAACCGGTACGGGTCCGTTTCTACTAGGCGAGGATCGACAGCGTCAACCGGACACGCGGGTGGTCCCTTCGGGGGCCGCCCGTGCTGCATTGTGTACGTGGCTGTGTCCCGTCTGCGCCCGGGCTCAGAACAATGTCGGATTGCGGAGTTGCGCCTGTAGCGTCTCGATGAGGCGGCGGTTGGCGCGGGGGAACGCGTAGTCGTCCAACTCGCTCACGGCGACCCACCGCAGCGGCTGGCCCTCGCGGCCCTCCGGGGTCCCGCTGAGAAGGCGGCAGCGGAACGCGTGCAGCGTGATCTTGAAGTGCGAGTACGCGTGGGGAATCCGCGCGATGGGCTCGGCCACCTCGACCTCGATGCCGAGCTCCTCGCGGAGTTCGCGGGCGCAGGTCACCCGCAGGTCCTCATCGGGTTCGCGCTTGCCGCCGGGAAACTCCCACAGCCCGCCGAGCATGGCCTCCTCGGGGCGTTTCTGGATGAGGAGGCGGCCGTCGGCATCGTAGACTACGCCGACCGCGATGTCATAGTGGGGGACCGGCTTTTTCTTCATGGCGACAGGGTAGCGCGTGGGGTCACCGGCGGCGTGCGCGGCGCACACTGAGCAGACTGGGCACGGCGGACAGCGCGTGACGGTCGGCATACAGACGGTCGCGCCGAGTTCCATCACGGCTTCATTGAAGACGCCTGGGCGCTCGGTGGACATGAGGTCGTTGGCGAGCACGCGCAGCGCCTTCGTGACGGGGCTCCGCTTCACGTCGTCGCCGATGGCGAAGACGCGCGTGAGCACACGGATCACGTTGCCGTCGAGGACAGCCAGCGGGACGCCGTAGGCAAGCGAGAGCACGGCGGCAGCGGTGTAAGGGCCGATGCCAGGGAGCGCCGAGATCTCCGCCTCGGTGTCGGGGACGCGTCCGCCGTGCTCGGCCACGATCTGCTGCGCGGCACGGTGGAGGTTGCGCGCACGGGAGTAGTACCCCAGGCCCTCCCAGAGCTTCAGCACGTCGTCGAGGTCGGCGGCGGCGAGGGCCTCGACGGTGGGGAAGGCGGCGGTGAAGCGCTCGAAATAGGGCGTCGCCTGGTCCACGCGCGTCTGCTGGAGCATGATCTCCGAGATCCACACCCGGTAGGCGTCGCGGCGGCCGTCAGCATCGGTTTCGCGCCACGGCATGGGGCGGCGCACCTCCTCGAACCAGTCGAGGAGCGGACCGCGAAAGGCATCGCGGTGCCGGTCGTCGACGAGCGGCGTGTAGTCGAACGTCGGACGCCTAGCCATCGCCCTGGTCTTCGGACGCGTCGGGTGCTCCCAGCGCCGTCGATCCAGCGTCGGCGTCGAGGTCGAGGAAGACGACGAGCGTGTCCGTGTAGCCCCCGACGAAGCGCTGGAGGTCGAAGCGCAGGCGTCCGCTCTGCTCGGGGAGCGTCTGCGCGAAGAGCGCGCCGTCCACGACCCAACTCAGCGCTGGGGCACTCAGCGGCCGGTAGACGATCAGCGTCCCTTCCTCGCTCGATGGCAGCGTCTCGATCCAGGCTTCCCCAGGTGCCACAGCGTAGCGCAGCGTGTCGGGCAGGCGCAGCCGAAAGAGCCCGTCGGTAGCGCGTGTGCCCGACTCGGGCAGCGTCGTGAGGTCGGGCTGGGCGTCGGAACCGGGTGGGACGACCCTGGGTTGCGGCTCGGGCGCGCGGACGACCTCCTCGGAGCCGCCGCAGCCGATCCAGAAGAGCCCGGCCAACGCGACACCCAACGCCTGCGCACACGTGGCCCGTCGAACGCGCGGCTCCCTTCGTACACGAGTTGGTAGCAAGCGATGCAGCACGGTGGGGTAGGGCGGTGGCGGAGAGCGTGGGCAAGATACGCCGCCCTGCTCTCCACGCTGCTGCTCGGCCTAGCGCTTGGAGCACCCACGAACGCGCAGACGCCCGCCGATTCGCTCGTGTCCTGGACGCTCGTGACCGACGGCACCGAGGCAGGCGACTGGGCCCCACCTCGCGCCGTGCTCCCGCTCGATTCCGTGGCGGTGCGCGCGCTGCGCCACCTTCAGGACCAGGGCTACTACTTCGCCCGCATCGACTCGGCACAGACCGAGGCGGCTGGGCCGGGACTGCGCGCTGGCGTACTCTATGCCACCACGGGACCGCGCGTTGAGATCGGCACGCTGGATCTGCGCGGCGTCACCACGCTGGATGCCGAGCGGGCACGCGCCGACTTCGCCACACGCCCCGGGCAGGTCTTCGACGCGGCGCGGCTGGAGCGCGACCTCGACGGGTTGCTTGCGGCCTACGACCGCGCCGGGCTCCCGCTTGCCCAGGCGCGCGTGACGACCGCCATCCAGCAAGCCGAAGGCGAGCCGCCGACGCTAGCGCTTACGGTCGTTGTGGAGGAGGGAACGGCGCTACAGCTGGCGGGCATCGAGGCGGAGCCGAGCGACACGAGCCAGGCACGGGCGCGCACGACGGGGCGGTTCGTCGCCCGCGTCGCCGACCTTCGCGCCGATGCACCGCTCGCCACCTACGACCCGGAGGCCATCCGCCAGCGCCTCGAAGCGACGGACCTCTACGAATCCGTCGGGACGCCGTACCTCGTGCTCGCGCGTGACGACGACACGGCGCAAGTCCGCGAGACGGGGCAGCGCGCGACGCTGCGGATCCCCGTTGAGGAGCGTCCGCCGGGCACGTTCGACCTCATCCTCGGCTACCTCCCGCCGACCACCCCGGACGCCGACGGTCAACTCGTGGGCAACGGCCTCCTCGAACTCGTTAACGTCTTCGGCGGGGGGCGCCTCTTCAGCCTCCGGCTCGTCCGCAACCCCGGCCTCGTCTCGTCGGTGGACGTGCGCGCGGCTGACCCCTACATCGCTGGGCTGCCGCTGCGCGCCGAACTCGCCTTCGAGGGGCGCGGACAGGACTCGACGTTCGCACAGCAACGCTACCGCGTCGAGGTCGGCTACCAACTCGCGCCGGGCCTGAGCGTTTTCGGGGCGTTCACCCGGGAGAACACGGATCCGGGCCCGGCCGGACGACGGCTTGGCAGCGATGGGCTCCCGCTCGTGCCCGCCGCCGACGCCACGTTCGCGGGCATCGGATTACGCTTCCGGCGCGTGGACCGCTCGGTCAACCCGCGCCAGGGCCTCGTCGTCGAAGCGCTCATCGAGCAGGGACAGAAGACACGCCGCTTTCCCGGGGCCGCCGACTCGGTCGCGCAGGCGTTCACGACCAACCTCCGCCAGCAGCGCCTCCTCGCCGACGCGCGCGTGTTCGTTCCGACATTCCGGCGCCAAGTCTTCGTCACGGGTGGTGACGTGGCTGTGCTGCTCAGCGACGCCTACGACACCGCCGAGCTGTTCCGCTACGGCGGTGCGCGCTCGCTGCGGGGCTACGACGAGGAGCGCTTCCTCGGCAACGTCGTCGCCCGCGCGCTCTTCGAGTACCGCTACCAAATCGACCGCACCTCGTTCGCGTTCGTCTTCGCCGACGTCGGCTACGTCGCGACGCCTGAGGTCGTGGGGCGGGGCGGGGCCGTCGAAGGCCAGCCAGTCAACGAGGCGACGCGCGGCATCGAGCCGGGCTACGGCTTCGGGCTCCAGCAGCGCACGCCGCTCGGCATCCTCTCATTCTCATATGCCCTCAACCCCGAGGACGGCCCCACGCAGGGTAAGGTCCACGCTGGGCTCGTGGTGGGACTTTGACAGTGAGCCATGAAGCCCTCCCCCTAGACAGGGGGGGTCCGCGAAGCGGGAGGGGGTAGATCCGAGTCAGCATGAAGCGGCATTCTGGCACCATGATCGACCACCCCCAGCCCCTCCTGTCCAGGAGGGGAGTTGCGCCGCGTCGCTTTTGTTGCGCTTAATCCACCCATGGTACGCTGGCATCGCGGCGGAAGTTGATGCCGAGGGCGGTCCAGCGCGGTGCCTGAGCGGCGAGGCGGAGGCGGTAGGACTCCCAGTCGTGTTGTTCGGCGGGAGCCCAGGCTAGGTCGGCGACGCCTGCGAGGCGGGGGAAGGCCATGTACTCCAGGTCGGCGCGCGTGGTGATCGTCTCGGACCAGAGCGGCGCTTCGATGCCCTCGATGGCGGAGGCGGTCACGCCCGGAAGCAGCGCGAGCGGGTCCCAGTCGTAGGCGTCGCGCACCGAGTTCGTCCCGGCCCAGGCGAGGCCGAGCACGGTCTGGTCGTCGTACTTCATGTCGAGGTAGACGCGGTCGGCGGGAGAGAGCACAACCGTAGCGCCCTGCTCGACAGCGCGGCGGATCTGCGCCTGCGTCGTCGCCTCGGCAGGCCGCCAGACCTGCACGATGGTCCCCGGAACGAGTTCGACGCCCGCGATCTCGTCCCACCCGACCACGCGCCTGCCATGGTCCGTCACGATGCGCTGCGCGCGCTCCATGAACGCGGCGTACTGCGCCTCCGTGAGCTTCTTGACCTCGTCGCCGCCGAGGTGGACGTAGCCGCCC
>JBCCRG010000085.1:0-10566 GCA_039208155.1 Bacteroidota bacterium
ACGCGTCCGTCCGGCCAGCGCACGTGGACCTCCTTGGCTTGGCTAGCGCCGCCGAGCCCTACCGTCAGGCGCGGGTCCACCGATGACAGATAACCGCGCGTCGGAAACGACTCGACCCGCTGCGCGAGGCTGTCGGTCGTGACCGTGACCGTCGCCCCGATGCCCTGCGTGTTGGGAGCCGCGCCTTCGAGCACAATCTGGAGCGAGGACGCGCCCGCGTCCGCCGCCGTATTCACGTACACACTCGCCGGGGCATTGATGTTGTTCACGACGAGGTCCAGGTCGCCGTCGTTGTCGAGGTCGACGGTCGCGGTGCCGTTCGAAAAGCCGGGATCGGTCAAGCCCCACGCGTCACCGGTGTCTTCAAACGCGATGCCCGGCGTCCCGCGAAATGCCTCGTTCGGGATCGGTACCTGCGGCATCATCTCGAAGAGGCCGAGCTGCTCCGGGGGGAGTCCCGCCTCCAGGTCGCGCTGGATGTCGGCACCGGAGGCGTAGTTGATGAAGTCGAGGTCGTTGGGGCGGCGCCAGATGCCGTTGGTGACGAAGAGGTCGCGGTGCCCGTCGAGGTCGAGGTCTACGAGGAGCGACGCCCAACTCCAGTCCGTTGCTTCCATCCCTGCAAAGTGCGCCGCGTCGGAGTAGCGCAGCGTGCCGTCGGGTGCCGGGCCGCGGCTGATCTGAAGCGTGTTGCGCGCGACCTGCGGGTGGTAGCCGACGTTCTTTTTGAGCGCAGCCAACTCGCGCGTCTCTTCGCCGCCCGACACCGCACGAACGTCAGCACGGCGCGGGAGCATGTCGAGCACAACAAAGTCCGAATAGCCGTCGCCGTTGAGGTCGGCGGCGTCCACGCCCATCGAGAAGCGGCTGGTGTGCGGGAAGACCTCCGGCCCTACCTCCGTGAAGGTGACGGTCCCATTGGCGTCGGGGCCGTTGTTGAGGTAGAGGAAGTCGTTCTCGTGGAAGTCGTTGCCGACGTAGATGTCGGGCCAGCCGTTGTTGTCGGCGTCAGTGGCAACGATGGCGAGGCCGTACCCGGCGATGCCGCTGCGGATGCCCGATTCCTGGGTGACCTCGACGAAGCGCGGGAGTTCACCGGCGGGCGCGTCCAGCGGCGTGACGTTGCGGTAGAGCCGGTCGCCGGAGCGCTCGTCACGCTCGCGCGCGACCTCCAGGCGGCTGTACGACCGGTTCGTGTGGACGGCGTGGTTGAGGAGGTACACGTCGAGGTCGCCGTCGCGGTCGTAGTCGAAGAAGAGCGACTGGGTGCCGTAGCCCTCAAAGTCGAGCCCGACCTCGGCGGCGGCCTCGCGAAAGCGCGGCAGGCCGTCCGGGCCCACGCCCTCGTTGAGGAAGAGCTCGTTGCGGCCCCGTTTCTGACTCACGCCGCCGAGTGCGCTCACGTACAGGTCGAGCCGCCCGTCGCCGTCCACATCGGCCATCGAAACGCCTGTGGTCCAGTCGGAGGTACCCGCGACGCCTGCTGCCTCGGTGATGTCCTCGAAACGCACAGGGCCGCCGGGCTCGGTGCGGTTGAGGTAGAGCGCGTTCGGCCCCTCGTTCGCGGTGAAGTAGAGGTCGGGCAGGCCGTCGTCGTTCACGTCACCCGCCGCCACGCCCCCGCCGTTGAAGTAGTAGAGGTAGCTGATGATGTTGAACTCGGCGGTTTCGAGGAGCGTGTTCTCGAAGGTGACGCCCGACGCACTCGGTTCGAGGCGTTCGAATAGCGTGGGCTCTTGAGAACGGTCCGTGCAGGCTCCTAGCAAGACGGCCAGGAGAAGAGCAGGTATCCAGACACAAAGCATGGGGCGGGCGCGGCGCATGGAGAAAGTCAGCGGCTAGCGGTGGTGGTAGAGG
This sequence comes from Bacteroidota bacterium, assembly GCA_039208155.1. Classification (GTDB taxonomy): domain Bacteria; phylum Bacteroidota; class Rhodothermia; order Rhodothermales; family Rubricoccaceae; genus JBCBEX01. The sequence goes on from JBCCRG010000085.1 coordinate 1,858, forward strand.
GAGTCATGAGCGCGAGCACCTGGACCGGCGCATCGTTCTTGACAGCAAAGACGCGCGGCCCGGTAGGCGTCGCCAGGCGAATGAGGTGACGGGTCACGCCCGGCAGGTGCAGCCCACTCCGGTGGTTCGGGAGCGCCTCGAACGTGCCATCGCCATCGCCAAGCAGTAGGGCCCCGTACGATGACATTAGCCGCCCGAGGTCGGGCCGGACCGCATCGCGGTTGCCGGCCATCAGCACGTCGAGGTGGCCGTCTTCGTTGAAGTCGCCGGGCAGGACGGCGCTCATCGGGGCGAGCTGCGCCTCGTAGGGAAGCGGGTTCGCGCGCCACGTCCCATCGCCGAGGTTCTCGAGGAAGACGCTCGCAAGCTCGGAGGCGACGTACTCCGTGCCGCGTGCTACCTGTTCCGGCGTGAGGAGGTCTTCAACGGTTTTGCCGACGTAGTCCTCGTGCGTGAGGTACTCGCGCTTGAGCATCGGCATCTGCTTCGTGAGGGTGCTGCGGAGCGCGAACGGGAGGCTGCGGCCCTGGTTGTAGACGGAGAGGATCGGCTCCGTCTGCCCGTTCGCGTCGAAGTCGCCGACGAGGAGACGAAGCGGTTCGGCCTCGGAGGCGTGGAGGCGCGTGTTGAGGCCCCAGCCCGCGGCGATCAGGTCGAGGTCGCCGTCGGCGTCCCAGTCGGCGGCGGCGAGGCTGCTCCACAGGCCCTCCGTTCCCGATATCGGCGTCGGCAAGAAGCGGCCGGCGTCGTTGGTCCAGACGGTGACCGGCATCCACTCGCCCGCGACGATGAGGTCCTGGTCGCCGTCGCCATCGGTGTCGGCAAACGTGGCCGCGCGGACCATCCCAGCCTCATCGAGCCCCGGCGCGACGCCGCGCGTGCCGTCCACGAGGCGCGGCGAGCCCGCCCGCCCGTCGTTGCGCAGCAGCGCGCTGCGGGGCACGACGCCATACGACCCCGGCACGACGGCCCCGCCGACGAAGAGGTCCGTGTCGCCGTCGCCATCCCAATCTGCCGCCGCGATGGGACCGCTGTTCTCGGCGGTGTTGGGCATCGAGCCCTCCGGGGCGGGTGCGAACGCCCCCGCGCCGTCATTGAGATAGAGCCGGTCGCGCAGCTGCGTCGCCCCCGCTGTCAGTTCGTAGCCGCCCGTCGCCACGAACAGGTCGAGATCCCCGTCGGCATCGGCATCGAGGAACGCAGCCCCGACGTCCTCGCGCTCCGCGTCGGCGTCGAGGGCAGGCTGCGGAAGCGGGACGAACTGCCCGGCGCGCTGCACGAACACGACTCCGGGTTGGCCGAGTGCACCGCCGAGAAAGAGGTCGTCCGTGCCGTCGCCGTCCACGTCGCCCACGGCCACGGCCGGGCCACTGCGGGACTGCATCCAGTGGAGCAGGACTTCGCGGTCGTAGTCCACGTAGGTGTTCTCGCGGTGCGTCCAGTCCAGACCCGTCGCGTCGGTCACGTCCTCAATTAGGACAGGGGCTTCGGCAGCAGGCATGATTGGGCGATACGGCTCGGCGGCGGCGTCTTGCCTGAGCAGAAGCTGTCCCGCAGGCACGTCCCTTAGCGCTTGCATCTGGAGGTCAGGCCAGCGGACCACGATGGAATCCGCACGCTCGTACGTGCCCAGGCCGACGTGCAGGACAGGGGAGACGCTGGACTGGAAGCCGCGTGCGGGGATCGCCTCGCGGATCTGAACGCTGCCGTTCGTCCAGATTGCCACCTTCGCGCCGATGCCACCCGGGTTGGCTCCCTTGCCTTCGAGCTCGATCGCCAGTGTACGTCGCTCCGGGAAGCGCTCTGCCGCGTGGTTCTCGTAGAGACTGACGGGCGCGTTGACGTTGTTCACGACGAGGTCGAGGTCGCCGTCGTTGTCGAGGTCGGCCAGGGCCGCGCCGTTCGAGAAGTTGGCGTCGGCGAGGCCCCACTCGGGGGCCCGTTCGAAGCGGACCGCGCCGTCGTTGGCCGACGTGCTCACGTTGCGGAAGGCCACGTTGGGGATCGGCGAAGTCGGCATCGCGGCCGTGAGCGCCAGGAAATCCACGCCCGCCTCTGAGATGACCTGGCGGCGCGTCTCGTCGTCGGCGAGGAAGGCGATGTAGTCTTGGTCGGTGATGTCGTAGAGGATGCCGTTCGCGACGTAGAGGTCCTGCCGTCCGTCCAGGTCGAGGTCAGCGAAAAGCGGAGCCCAGCTCCAGTCGGTGTCCGCGATGCCGGCGAGGCTAGCGACCTCAGAGAACGTCGGCGTCGCTCCCGGTCGCGCGTTGGCCGCTAGGGCGTTGGGACGCTGCAGCGTGTTGCGCATGAACTGGTGGTGGTAGCCGATGTCGAGCTTGCGCCGGTAGAGCGTGTAGCTCTCGTAGCTGGAGGACTGCTTCAGCCGGTCGTCGTCCCATGGCAGCATATCCACGACGAAGATCTCCGGGAGCCCGTCGCCCGTGAGGTCGGCCATGTCCGCGCCCATCGAGGAGAGGCTGGTCGTCGGCATGGCGGCTTCCAGGACTTCGGCGAAGGTGCCGTCGCGCCGGTTGAGGTAGAGGTAATCGCGCTCGAAGAAGTCGTTGGAGACGTAGAGGTCGAGGAAGCCGTCGTCGTCCACGTCGCCCAGGGTGACGCCGAGGCCGAAGCCGATCTCGGAGCCGTAGATCCCAGCCTCGGCGCTCACGTCCACGTAGCGAACGGCTCCCGATTCGTCTGGGCCGTCGTTGCGGTAGAGCTTGTCGCCGCCCGTGTCATTGCGCTCGTCGCGGATGTTGCGCAGCCCGAACGACGAGACGGCGCGGAACGAGTTGTTGAGCACGTATAGGTCGAGGTCGCCGTCGGCGTCGTAGTCGAAGAACACGCCCTGGGTCGAGGTGCCCTCGTCCGCGATGCCCCAGTCCCGGGCCACCTCCCGGAAGCGCGGGATCCCGTCGTCGCCTGTGCCCTCGTTGAGGAAGAGTTCGTTCGGCCGCCCCTCGCCGTCGGCGTTGCCCGCATTGCTGACGTAGAGGTCGGGCCAGCCGTCCGTGTTGGCGTCCACGACTGCCACGCCGGTGCTCCAAATCTGCCCTCCGCCGACGCCCGCTTCCGCCGAGACATCCTCGAACCTGAGCGCGCCACCGGCCTCGGTTCGGTTGAGGAAGAGTCGGTTCGGTAGCTGATTGGCGGTCAAGTAGAGATCAAGCCGACCGTCACGGTCAAAGTCGCCGATGCCGACACCGCCGCCATTATAAAAGTGGCGAAAGGTGAACACGTTGGCCTCCTGCGATTCCTCCAGGCGGTTCTCGAAGGTCAACCCGGTGACGCTGGAATCGAGCGCGGTGAAGAGCGGTCCCGATGCTGACGCCGATCCGCTGTCAGTTGGGGAGCAGGCACTCAAGGCGATGAGCCCGGCTGCCAGTAGCCAAGCACCCACGTGGGTGTTCACGAAGCGAGGAAGGCGGCGGAAAGCCATAGGGAGATGCAGGGAGGATGCCCAGACGAAGAGCGCCCCGCTCCGCCCAAAGGAGGGCGGGGCGGGGCGCTCGCGAAGCGTCCGGTTTAGACGGAACGTCGCGCTGGCCTAGTACCCAGCGTTCTGGGTAAGAGCCGGGTTGGCGTTGATCTGGTCCTGCGGGATCGGGAAGACCACGCGGAACGGATCCGTGTTCTCCTTGAACTCCCACTGGCGCGAGAACAGGTTGCCACCGCCTTGGAACTTCTGGAGGGTCTCGCTGGCCCGGATCAGGTCCTGGCGGCGCTTGCCCTCGGTCGCGAACTCGAAGAGGCGCTCGTCGAGGATAGCGGCCTCGTCCACCGAGGCAAGCTCAGGAGCACCAACGCGGCGGCGGATCGTGTTCACGTCGCCGAGCGGGTCGCTACCGGGCACGTTGCCCTTCAGGCCCGCCTCAGCGCGGATGAGGTACATCTCCGCGAGGCGGAAGATCGGGAAGTCATTGCTGTGGTTCCCGTTCACCTCGGCCGGATCCGGCGGGAACTTGTTGATGCGGACCCCCGCGCTCTCCGTCGCGTCGTTGATGTCGATCTGCGACCGGTCGGTGCGCTTCTCGAACGTGGTCGTGAAGATCAGGGGGGGGCCACCGGCCTCGCAGCCAGGGCGCTCGCAGATCTCCTCACCAGTGATGAGGTTGACCTGCTGACCGATGAGCATAATGTCCCGGCGTGGGTCGTCCTCGGAGAACGTGTTGTAGGTCTCCGCAATCGTGGAGAAGCCATTCCACGCCCCGACCTCCGTCGAGTTGTAGTGGAGGCGGCGGTTCGGGTAGTTGGTCCCGAGGCCCTGCACGGCGAGGTGCTGCACCACGAAGATGTGCTCGGGATTGCCCTCGTTGTCCGGCGTGAAGTTGGCCTGCCAGTTCGGGTCCAGCGAGTAGCGGCCCGACGCGATCACGTTGTTGGCGCGCTCGTAGGCGTCCGCCCACCGCGGCGTACCGCGCTGCAGGCCACCGGCACCGACCGATCCCGTCCAGACCTCCGCGTTGAGGTAGAGGCTGGCGAGCATCGCGTCCACCACGTCCTTGCCGACGCGGCCGACCACGTCGCTCTGATCGGGTAGCGCATCGCGCGCTTCGAGCAGCTCGGTCTCGACGAAGTTGAAGATCGTCAGCCGGTCCTCAGCAGGGGGGAGGTCGTTCGGGTCCACGACGAACTCTCCCTCAGCGTCGCCGATGATGGGGGCCCGGCCGAAGAGGTCGAGAAGGATGTAGTAGTAGAAGGCACGGAGCACGCGCACCTCCGCAATCGTAGCCTCGGCGTTGGGGATCATGGCTCCCTCAAGGCTGGAGAGCAGACCGTTGGCCCGGGCGATGCCCGTGTTGGCCGTGCCCCACGCGATGTTGACGAAGGGGTGCGTGGGCGTCCACTCGTGGAAGTGCAGCGTCAGCCAGTTGCCGCCGTCACCCCAGTCGGTGCCGCGCGTCGGGATGATGGTCTCGTCGGTCGGTACCTGCGAGAGCGCGTGGTAGTCGTTGACGTTGTAGACCGTACGAAGGTTGGCGTACAGCGGCGCGAGCGCGGCGAGCACTTCTTCCTCGTTCTGGAAGAACTGGTCTGCCTCGATCTGGCTGAAGACCGGGGTGTTGAGGTCGCAGGCTCCGAGGGTGACCCCGAGCGAGACGAGAACCGCCGCACTCAAGACCAGAGCCTGAAGGCGACGTAGTCGTGAGAGATACATGAGCGTTGTGGTGTTGCTGGTTCAGCAGGCACCGGCCTAAGCCGGTGCCCGGGGGAGATACTTAGAGGCCGAGGCTGACGCCGACGGTGAAGGTGCGCGCGCGCGGGTACGGCAGGTAGTCGATGCCGATCGCGGCGATGCCGTTGGCTTCCGCGTTCGCGTTCACCTCGGGGTCCACGCCGCTGTAGGGCGTGATGACGAAGAGGTTGTTGCCGGTCACATAGACCCGGGCATTACGAACTGGGGCGCCGAAGCGGGCGAAGAGGTCCGTCGGAACGTTGTACTCGAACGTGAGCTGATCGAGCCGCAGGAACGACGCGTTCTCGATGAAACGGTCCGAGTAGACAGCCGGGGCGTTCGGGTTCTGCTGCTCGGGGAAGTCGTCGAGGATGTAGTTGAAGCCGGCCAGTGCCGCACCCTCTGTCGAGTAAACGAGCGCGGTGTTGTTGAACAGCTCACGGCCCTGCTCGCCTCGGAAGAACGCGCGGGCACCGAAGCGACCCACGTTCAGGTTGAGGCGGAGGCCGTAGGTGAAGTCCGGACGCGGGTCACCGATGATCTGGTAGTCGCTGACGCCCGGTAGCTCCGTTTCGCCGACGATGACATCGCCGAAGCCATCGCCGTCGGTGTCTTCGTACTGGTTGTAGAGCGGGTTGCCATTCTCAGCGTAGTTGCCGGTGAACTCCGCCCCGTAGAAGACGGGGAACGGCTGGCCCGGCGTGAGCAAGAGCGCCGTCTGGTTCGACTGGCCACGACCACTGATCGTACCCGTGAAGATCTGGTTGTTGCCGCCGAGGTCGAGGATTTCGTTCGAGTTGGTGGCGAAGATCGCCCCGACCGAGAAGGTCGTCTTCTCGTTCTCGATCACGATCCCATCGAGGCTAAACTCGAGACCCGTGTTGCGCAGCGACCCGATGTTCCGAACCTGGAAGCCAACCGGAGCCGGGGAGATAAGCTGCACCTGAGCCAGGAGGTCATTCGTGGTGTTTCGGTAGAACTCCAACGAGCCGAAGATGCGACCGGCTGCAAAGCCGTAGTCGAGACCAACGGTGATCTCCTCCTTCTGCTCCCATTTGAGGTCAGGGTTGGCAAGCTGGTCAGGGGCAACGCCCGTGACGACCTGGCCGCCAAAGATGCCGCGGAAGTCCGGGTTGGCCGCGAGAAGCGCCAGGTCGAGGTAGTCAGACGGGAGGCCCTGGTTGCCCACGATGCCGAAGCCGGCGCGGAGACGGAGATCCGTCACGAAGTCCACGTCGCGCATGAACGACTCCTCGCTGATCCGCCAGCCAGCGGAGACGGCCGGGAAGAGCTGGTACTCGTTGTCCACCGCCACACGGCCGGAGCCGTCGTAGCGGAGCACACCCGTCAGGAAGTAGCGGTTGTTGTAGCTATAGTTCACACGGCTCAGGACCGACTGCAGCTTGTAGCCCGTGCGGAACGAGAATGTCCCAGGCCCGACCGCGCCGCCGTCCACGACGAGCTCGTCTGCCGCGTTGATTCGGTCGGCGTCGAAGACGTCAGAGATAAAGCCCTGACCCTGAACCGAGAATTCCTGCGTGTCGAACTCGTTGTACTCATAGCCCGCCAGGATGTCGAAGCTGTGCGGGCCATTGGTCTGGAAGTCGTAGGTGAGGTAGCTCTGGAGCGTGAGCGAGGTGCGCTCGAGGTCACGCTGGAATGCCGAGCCGCGGACGCCTTCCGTGACGGGGCTGAAGCGCGAGAAGTAGCCCTGGCGCCGCCCGATCGAGCGATCGCCACCCACGTTTACCGTAGCCGTGAGGCCATCAATGATGTCGAGGTCGAGCTTCAGGTTACCGAGCGTCCGGGTCGTGCGGGCGGTCTCGTCGAGCTGCTCCGCGAGCGCGACCGGGTTGCGCGGCGCAAAGGCACCGCCCTGCTCGAAGAAGCCATCGGGCGAATTGCCGTCCAGCACAGGACGGGTGGGCGCAAAGTCGATGAGATTCTGGAAGATGCCACCCTCGGCACCACCGGTCGCGTTGGCCGGCACGAAGTCGTTGTTCGTCAGCGCGCTCGTGAGGTTGAGGCCGAGGCGGAGACGCCCATCGAGGAACGCGCTGTTGGCATTCAGGCGGCCCGTGACGCGCTCTTGCCCAGACGAGGTGACGATGCCCTCCTGATTGAGATAGCTCACCGAGGCGCGGTATTGCGAATTGGCGATGCCGCCCGCGAACGATAGGTTGTGGTTCTGCGTGATCGCCGTGTCGAAGATCTCGTCGAGGAAGTCTGAGTTGGCGTCGCCGAGGGCGTCCACGGCCTCCTGACCGTCAATGCGGCCGACCGTTGCACGCAACTCGCTCGCCGTAGCGAGGTCGTAGTTGTTGGCTGCCGACGCGATGGCCGTATTGCCCTCGTAGTCCACGGTGACGCTGCCTTCGCGCCCACCCTTCGTGGTGATGAGGATCACGCCGTTGGCACCACGCGATCCGTAGATCGCCGTCGCCGAGGCATCCTTGAGGACCGTCACCGACTCAATGTCATTCGGGTTGATGAGCGTGAGCGGGTTTGGGGAGGGGCCAGTCGAGACATCGCCCGCGCCACCCGGGGTCACAGCTTCGCCACTGACCGGAATGCCGTCGATGACGTAGAGCGGCTGGTTGGTCGAAGCGAGCGACGTGCCGCCACGGATCTGCACCTGCACGTCGGCACCCGGCTCCCCGCTCGTCTCGACGATGGAGAGGCCAGCGACGCGGCCTTCGAGGAAGTCAGTCGGGGCAGCGACGGCTCCGTCGATGGCCTCAGCGACTTCAACCGTCGAAACCGACGAGGTGATGCTGCCGCGCTCCTGCGTGCCGTAGCCGACGACGATGATGTCGCCGAGGATGCCAGCATCCTCAGCCATGGCGATATCAATGGTCGTGCGGTTGCCGACCACCTCCTCGACGGTCAGATAGCCGACGTAAGAGTAGACAAGGACAGCGGTGGGACCGTCTACTGAGAGACCGTACTCGCCGTCAAGGTTGGTGACCGCACCGGTGGTGGTGCCTTGGATAATGATGTTGACGCCAGGAAGTGGTTCGCCGGTTTCCGCGTCTGTGACGACGCCAGAGACCGACTGTTGGGCTAGAGCGATGGGGGCTCCGACCAGGAACAGTACGCCTGCGAGCAGCAGGGCGGTAGCTATCCTACTCATGAGATCCGTTGGGGTGTGTGGGGAGGAAGAAGCGTGGGGTGTAAGCAGGGAAAGCGCTTACAGTCGCGCGAAAGTAGGAAGCGCGTGTTCCCAATGCAAGGAGCCCACACAAGCTGGGACCCTCCACACGGCCCAAAACGGCCAGGTGTTGATAACTCTGTGTTCATATCGTCCAAAACGTTCATCTGCTCCCAATATATCGGATTGCTGTAGATTTGCAAATCGAGGCGGCATCCCCACCCCGATTCTGGAAGCCCTTTCTTGCCTGCACCCCCCTCATGCCCACCTTTACCCTCACGCCGCTCGACATCGCCGCGGTCGTCCTCTACGGCCTCCTCATCTTCGGCATCGGCGTCTATTTCTCGCGCCGCACCGAAGACGGCGAGGACTACTTCCTCGC
>JBCCRG010000086.1:0-10432 GCA_039208155.1 Bacteroidota bacterium
AATTCGGGAGCGATACCAGCCCCATTCTACGCCGCCGCCCTCTACCTTTGTCGCCCAGGCGTACGCCGTCTTCCCGTTTCCCCCGCTCTCCGTCTCCCCCGATGCTGCGTCCGCTCGACGACACCGCCCGCGCCTGGGTCGCGGCCACGCTCGACCGCCTCACCCTGTCCGAGCGCGTCGGCCAGCTCCTCATGCCGTGGCTGCTCGGCGGCTACACCGCGCGCGACTCGAAGGCGTTCGACCGCGTCACACGATGGGTCGAGGAGGACGGCATCGGCGGGCTGCTCGTCTCGGTGGGGACGCCGCACAGCTACGCGGCGCTCACGAACGCGGCGCAGGAGCGGGCAACTCTGAACGACGGCGTACCGCTGCTCGTCGGCTCGGACATGGAGAACGGGACCGGCATGCGGATCGCGCGCATCTACGCGCTGCCCTACGTGCTTCCGCTCGGCGGCGGCACGCTCTTTCCGCCGATGATGGGATTTGGCGCGGTGCGCGAGAATCCAGAGACCTTGGTCGAGGAGATGGCCGCGGCGCTGGCGCGCGAGGCGCTGGCGGTCGGCGTCCACATGACCTTCGGGCCGGTCGCGGACGTGAACGTGAACCCGGCCAACCCGATCATCAGCACGCGCTCGTTCGGCGAGGACCCGGACGCGGTCGGACGGCTTGCCGCCGCCTACGTGCGCGGGGCGCAGCGGGCGGGGCTGCTCACCTGCGGCAAGCATTACCCCGGCCACGGCGACACGGCCGAAGACACCCATCTCGAAACGCCCGCGATTGCGCACGGCATAGACCGCCTGGAGGCCGTCGAACTGCCGCCGTTCCAGCAGGTCATCGACGCGGGCGTGGATGGCATCATGACGGCGCATATTGCCGTCACGGGCGTGGAGGGGCCGGACGCGCCGCCAGCGACGTGCTCACCGTTCTTCCTGACGGAGGTGCTCCGCGAACGGATGGGCTTCGGCGGGCTCGTCATCACCGACGCGCTCAACATGGGCGGGGCCGCGAAGGCGTTTGGGCCGAACGAACTCGCCCTGCGCGCCCTCGAAGCGGGAGCCGACGTGCTCACGTACCCGCACGACATCCGCGCCGTCCGAGAAGCCATTCTCGATGCGGTTGCGGCGGGGCGACTCTCGGAAGACCGCATCGCGGCGTCCGCGCGGCGGGTGCTCGAAGCGAAGGCCCGCGCCGGGCTCCACGCCCGCGACGCTCGCGTGTCGCTCGATGCCGTCGATACGGTGGTTGCGACACGCGATCACCACGCGCTTGCCGGGGAGGCTGCCGCGCGCGCAATCACCCTCGTCCGCGATACGCACGACACCGTCCCGCTGCCCGCCGAGCGCCAGCGCGTGCTCTCGGTGACGTATGCCGACGCCGAAGACCTCGCCGCTGGGCACGCCTTCGACGCTGACCTCGCGCAGCACCACGCCGTGACCTCTGTGCGGATGGACGCACGCTCGGGCACCGGCGAGTTCGACGCCCTCCGTCAGCACGCCGCCGAGGCCGACGTGGTCGTTGCGGCGATCTACCTCTCGCCGCGCAACTTCAAGGGCTCCGTGGGGGCAAACGACCGCTTTACCAGCTTCGTGAACGAACTCGCAGCGGAGGGCACGTCGCTGGTGGTGGTGTCGTGCGGTAACCCTTATCTCCTGAGCGCCTTCCCGGATGCGCCCGCCTACCTGCTGGCCTGGGGTGGCGATGTGGTCGGCCAGAAAGCGGCGGCACGTGCGCTCCTCGGAACAGCGGCCATCACGGGCCGTCTCCCGATCTCGCTGCCGCCGTTTCACGGACGGGGCGAGGGGCTGGAGCGGCCCGTCCGGTAGCGGCTCCAGCGTGACTACCGGGCCGGGATCGGTCCCATCCAGCACGGTGGAGAAAGGAAGCGATTCCAGGCGGTTTGGGCCGAAGAAAGCGCTTCGCGGCACCGTACGTTGACCGCTCAGAATTTCGATTCCCCCAGCCCCTCTGTCTCATGGCACACGCCCCCTCAACGCGTGCGAACGCCGCGGCGCGCGAGGAACGCGTCCCCGTCGTCATCGCCGAGCACGACGAGATCGCCCGCCAGGTCGCCGCCCGCATCGCCGAGGTCATCCGCGAGCAGCGCGCCGCGGGCAAGACGCCCGTCCTCGGCCTCGCCACCGGCTCCACGCCCATCGGCATCTACCGCGAACTCATCCGCCTCCACCGCGAGGAGGGCCTCGACTTCTCGGACGTGGTCTCGTTCAACCTGGACGAGTACTACCCGATGGACCCGACGAGCATCCACAGCTACCACCGGTACATGTGGGAGAACCTCTTCGACCACATCAACATCAAGCGGGAGAACGTCCATGTCCCGCTCGGCGACATCCCGCGCGAGGAGGTCGAGGCGCACGTGGAAGACTACGAGGCCCAGATCCGCGCCGTCGGCGGCATCGACTTCCAGATCCTCGGCATCGGCAAGACGGGGCACATCGGCTTCAACGAGCCCGGCTCGGGCGCGACGAGCCGCACCCGCCTTATCGCGCTCGACACGATCACCCGGCGCGACGCCGCGAGCGACTTCTTCGGCGAGAAGAACGTCCCCGCGCAGGCCATTACGATGGGCGTCGCCTCGATCCTCGACGCGCGCGAGGTCGTCCTCATCGCGACGGGCGAGCACAAAGCTCCCATCGTGAAGCGCTCCGTGGAGGGCGACATTAGCCGCGACGTGGCGGCGACCTACCTCCAAGACCACGAGCACGCGACGTTCTTCCTCGACCCTGCTGCCGCGGCCGAACTGACGCGCGTCAAGACGCCGTGGATCGTGGGCGAGGTCGAGTGGACGCGCGCCATGGAGATCGAGGCCGTGATCTGGCTCAGCAGCGTCACCGGCAAGTCGGTGCTCCGCCTCGACGACATCGATTACCGCGAGCACCACCTCGCTGCGCTCCTCGCGCGCTACGGCTCCGCCGGGCCCATCAACGGCGAGGTCTTCAACGCGCTCATCGCCAAGATCCGGGGCAAGAGCAAGCTCCCCACCGGCAAGCGCATCATCGTCTTCTCGCCGCACCCCGACGACGACGTGATCTCGATGGGCGGCATCCTCAACAAGCTCCACCAGAACGGCAACGACGTCATCGTCGCCTACCAGACCTCGGGCAACATCGCCGTCTTCGATCATGAGGTCCGGCGCTACCTCGACCTGATGCGGCGCGTGGAGGCGGCGTTCCACCTGAACGACACGCGGCTCTCCAGCCTCATCGAGAAGATGGAGGCCTTCCTGGACCGGAAGGAGCCTGCCCAGATGGACTCGCCGGAGGTGCAGGAGATGAAGCGCGTCATCCGCGAGGCGGAGGCTGTTTCTGGCATCGAGACGTTCGGGATGCGGCGCGGGCAGGGCCGCTTCCTCGACCTCCCGTTCTACCAGACGGGCAAGGTGCGCAAGGACCCCATCGGCCCGAAGGACGTCGCGATCACGCTCGACCTGCTCCGCGAACACCAGCCCGACATCGTCTTCGCCGCGGGCGACCTCTCGGACCCGCACGGCACGCACCGGATGTGTCTCCAGGCCGTCCACGAGGCGCTGGAGCAGTACGAGGGCCCCAACCCGCAGGTGTGGTACTACCGCGGCGCGTGGCAGGAGTGGTCGGTCGCCGAGGCCGACGTGCTCGTGCCGCTCTCCCGCGAGGAGCTGCGCACGAAGATCCAGGCCATCTTCAAGCACCAGTCGCAGAAGGACTCCGCGCCCTTCCCCGGCCTGGACGACCGCGAGTTCTGGCAGCGCGTCGAAGCGCGCAACACGGGCACGGCCAATCTGGTGGACCAACTCGGTCTCCCGGCGTACTATGCCATGGAGAGCTACGTCGTCCGCAAGAACGGCGAGCCGCTGAAACAAGAGCCTGTCGCCACGAGCATGCTCGCGCAGCCGCGCGCCCCTGCTGGCGACGGGGTCCCCGTTGAACGCCCGGCCGTCTCGGTGGGCGTCTGAGTCTGCATCCCTTTCATGTCCTACCTCGTCGGCATCGATGGAGGCGGCACGCGCACGACCGTGGTGCTGGCGGCCCCCGATGGCACCGAACTCCACCGGCTCGTTGGCCCGGCGGGGCTCGTCGATCCGCGCGACCCCAAGGCAAGCGCAGACTTGGTGGCGACGCTCGTGCGGGAGGCGGCACAGGAGGCTGACGTGCTCAGTCCGGCGCATGTGCTTTGCGCGGGGCTGGCCGGCGTCGAGCACGAGGCCGACCGGACCGTGGTGCGCCATACGCTCGACGCGGCGGGCCTCGCCGAGCAGGTCGTCGTCGTCAGCGATGGGCACATCGCCGTGGAGGGTGCGCTCGGCGACGGGCCGGGCGTGCTCCTGATGGCGGGGACGGGCTCGATTGGGTACGCCCGCGACGCGGCGGGCGAGGTCGTCCGCTGCGGCGGCTGGGGCCTCATCCTCGGCGACGAGGGGAGCGCCTACCACGTCGGCCGCGCTGCTCTCACGGCCGCCCTCCGAGGCTTCGACGGCCGCGATGAGCCGACCGCGCTGCTTGACGCGTTGCTCGACCACACGGGCTCCGACACCCCGCGCGGCCTGCCCTCGTGGGCCCGGCGCGTCCCGAAGGCGGAGGTCGCTGCGCTCACGCGGATCGTGGACGAGGCCGCCCGGGCAGGCGATACCGTCGCGGACCGCCTCTTCGACGAGGCGGCGGTCGCCCTCGCCGAACTCCTGCCCCCGCTCGCTCAGCACGTCGAGCCGCACGCCGGGCCGATCCCCCTCGTCTTCTTCGGGGGCATGTTCCGCATCGACGGCTTCGAGGCGCGCGTGCGGGCCACGGTGGACGCGGTGCTGCCCGCGCGCTTCGTGGTCCGTCCGGCGCGGTGGGACGCCGTGACCGGGGCCCTCCGCGTGGCTCAGGCATTGACGACGCGACCGCTTGCCGCCCGCGCTATCGCGGAGTAGCGTCCGGCGGGTCCGAAACGGAGCGCGCAGGCGCTATCGGGTTGCGAAAGCACGGAGCACAGGCAGGTCGGCCATCGTGCGGAGGCCAGGCTGTGCATCCGCGACGAGCCCAGCCGTGTTGACGAGCGCTGCGATGGTGGCCGTGTCGCCGAAGATGCCGCCGGGGACCGTCAGCGTGATCGGCGGCGTGCCGGTGACGGTGACTGTGTCATGGCTACCCTCCGCACCGACGTACATCTGGAGCGTGAGCGCGAGCACCTCCGTCCCGTCGATGGAGCCCTGGATGGCGTGGCGGATGCCTGCGACCTGGCCCGCCTCGACCTCGGCGTGCGGCGTCGTGATCGCGCGGTTGCTCAGCACCGGGTCGAGCGCCTCCTCGATGCCGTCGAGTGCCCAGCCGAGGCCATCCGCGACCATCAGTAGCGACTCGCGCAGCCCGATGTGCCCGAATGTGCCCGTCGCCTTCTTTTCGGCGAACGCCTCGGGCGTGATCCCTGCGCCGACCTTGCGCTGGAGAGGACCGCGCCGTGCCCCAGCATCGACCACCCGGTTCACCTCGACGTGCGACACCTCGGTGCAGACGCCCGTCGCCATCAGCGCGAGCGCGTCCATCGCGTAGCCGGGGTTCACGCCCGTCCCGACGACGATCCGCCCCGCCGCTTTCGCCGCGGCATCGAGCCGCGCGGCGATCTCTGGATGACGGTCGTGGGGGAACGACAGCTCTTCTGTTGAGGAGACGACGTGCGCGCCTGCCTCCAGGCAGCCGACGAGCTGTGCTTCCACGCGGTTGAGGAACGACGAGGTCGTGTGGAGCACCACGTCCGGCTTCGTTGCCGCAAGCGTCGCGGCTGCGTCGCCCGAGACGATGACCCCCGTAGACGCGTCGAGAGAGAGCAGGTCAGCCAGGTCGCAGCCTACCTTCGCCGGATCGATGTCGATGGCACCGACGAGCATGAGCGCGCCGGTCGGGGCTTTGGCGAGGAGCGTGCGGACACAGGCCAGCCCGATGGGGCCAAGGCCATACTGAACGATGCGAAGCGGCATGCGTGGGAGACAGGGAGTCGGGAAGACGAAAAACCGAGGACGCGAAGCAAAAGCTACAGCGCCGAGCCCTGCGCTCCGCCTTGCGTCCCAGATCGGGAGCGATACCAATTGCATCCCGACGTCTCCATAGGCGTGCGTTCACGCAGCACGCTACCGTTCGATCTCCACGTCCCGGATCGTCAGCCGTTGCTCGACGAGGATCGTGAACGTGCGGAGCCGCCGCCGCTGCTGCGCGACGAGGTCCAGTGTCTGCTCCGTTGGCAGGTCGAGGCCATCCAGGCGGACGTAGTCGGTCGCGAGGACGAGGCGGCCGAGGAGGTCAGCGGGGCCGCCTCGCGGTGGGCCGGGCGGCGGTCGGTCGGGCCGCCCAGCAGCAGGCCGGGCCCCACCCGGAGGGCCGCCGGGCGGGGGACGTCCGTCCAGGCGCAGCCGGACCTCGCTGCCCAGAAGCCGCACGGCACTGCCGTCGCGCGCGAACCAGACGATTGCCTCCTCGACGCCGGGCGGGAGGTCGCCGAGGGCCACGCGCCACGCCGGGCGGTCGCCGTAGGGCTCGCGGGTCGTCTCGCGCGCAGAGGCGCGGCGCAGGAGCGGGTAGGGCAGCGTCAGCGGGCGCTCTACCCACGTCATATGTGGGCCGAGGAGGCGGCGGAGCCGGTGCGCAGCGCGGCCATACTGCTCGGACGACACAGCGGTCCCGTCTACCTCTAGCGCGCGCACCTTCGTCTCGAAGCGCGGGGCGCTGCTGCGCACGGCAGCGTCGAGGGCCACGCGGACCCCAGCCTCGGCCCGCACGCGCTGCTGCAACACGCCGCCGGGCCCCTCCACGCGCCGGTCGATCCCCAGCGAGAACGCCAGGCCCGACGCCGCTTCAAGCTGGTCGCGCTGCTGGCTTCGCCACGTGTCGAGCAGCGCGCCGCCCTCGGCCTCCTGGGCGAAGGCCGGGCCCGGTGCAGCGAGCAGGAGCGCGGCGAGGAGGCACGCGATGGGAAGCGAGACAGGCATCGAGAGGGGTAGCCGTGGGGCCAAAAGCGGGCGCGGTGGATTCAGAGGGGGCGGCGCATCGTCACGGAGCCGTCGGCGGGCGCGGCAACCTCAACGAAGCCGAGGCACTCGTAGAGCCGCTTCGCAGGGTTCGTCAGCGACACGCTCAGGCTGAGCGCGGCGAACCGGGTGCGCGCCATGTCGAGGAGCGCCGTGAGCAGCGCCGTCCCGATCCCGCGTCCGCGATGGTCTGGCAGGACGGCTATCGTCAGCTCGGGCGTGGCGGCGTCTATGAACCCATAGCCAACAAATCCATGGCCGCGCACCGGCCCCTCGCCGAGCCGCCGCAGCCAGGCAGCCCCGACCGGCCTGTCGTCTACCTCTGCCGCGACCCCAAGGTCGTCGGGGTGACTCTTCCAGTCGGCGACATAGCGCGCCAACTCCGGTACCTGCACGATGTCGGGCGCAGGCGGCGCGTGGCCGGGCGGGACGTGAACGGCGTGGTAGAGCATGGTCCAGAGGAACGGCTCGTCGGCAGCGGAGAGCGGGCGGAGGGTGAACGGGGACGACATAAGAACGCGGTGGTGCCCGAGGAGATGTCACAAACCCGTGGCGAGGGCGTCGGCATTCTACGGAATCGCGCCCGGCCGGCTATGCCGCGCGCAACCTGAGTGCTCGCTCGCCCTATGTTTGGCCCACGCCGATAGCCGAACGCCGACAGCCGACCCTCTGCATGACCACCCCGCACCTGCTCCTCGTCGAAGACGATCCCGATCTCCAGACGCTCGTCGCTACCCGCTTTGCGGACGCGGGCTACGAGGTCGAAACCGCCGACACCGGTCCCGCCGCCCTCGATGCTGTCGCCCGCCGGGTCCCCGACCTCGTCCTGCTCGACGTGATGCTGCCAGGCCTCGACGGTCTCGAAGTCTGCCGTAGGCTCCGGGCCGACCATCCGCTGCTCTACATCATCATGCTCACCGCGCGCAGCGACGAACTCGACCGCGTCGTTGGGCTGGAGGTCGGCGCGGATGACTACGTCACGAAGCCGTTCAGTATGCAGGAACTCGTCGCCCGGGTGCGCGCGGCCCTGCGCCGCCTACGCCGCATCGAGGAGTTGCAAGCGGCCCCATCGAGCGACGTGGCTGACGAGCGGCCGATCCAGGTCGGCGACCTCCTCCTCGACCCCGTCCGGCGCGAGGTGTCGCGCGGGGGCACACCGCTCCATCTCACCGTCCGCGAGTATGACCTCCTGCTCTATCTCGCCCAGAACCCGGACCGCCCGTTCTCGCGCACGCAGCTCCTTGAAGACATCTGGGGCATCACCTACGAGGGCTACGACCGCACCATCGACAGCCACGTGCAGCGCCTCCGCGCCAAGCTCGAAGACGACCCCGCCGATCCGCGCTTCGTCCGTACCGTCTGGGGCGTCGGCTACAAGTTCGCCTCCGAGGCCGAGTAGGGGCGTGGAGGAGTTTGAGGGTATGAGGGTGGTCTCGTGACGGAGCATTCCGCTTCAAAAACAGCGCAACCGGCGGGGCAGGGCTCCAGCGATCCGGTGGAGCTGGAGCCGTCGGGGGCCTCCTTCGCCCCCACACCCCCACACGCTCGCACCCTGTTCTGGCGGCTCGCGGCGCTGCTGGCCGGGGCGCTCGTGGCGACGGCCGTGGTGTCGGTACTGCTCGCGGCGACGCTCGTGCGTGCGGAGTCGGCGGCGCTGCTGGAGCGAAGCCTGACGCTGCGCCTCGACGCGCTCGCCCGCGAGATCGAGGACCGCGCCACCGTCACAGCGGACACGCTCGCGCTGCCTGACCTACTGCGCTACGACCTCGCCACGCGCTTTGCCGACCCCCTCGCGCTCATCGACACGACGGGAGCCACGACGGCGACGTTCGAGCCAGGGGGGCTCTTTGCTGAACGAGGTCGGGTGCCCGTTGAAGTCGTGGTGCCTGATAGCGCGCTTGCGGCGGTGCAGGCAGGGCGCATCGCCGTCCGCCTCGACCTCGGCGATCCGGCAGGCTCGTGGGCGGTGGCCCCGTTGTTGGACGACGCGGGGTATCCCGTCGCGGGCGTCGTCGTACAGCCGCTCGCGGGGACGCTGGAGGAGGAGGCGGGCGGGGCGCGGCGGGCGTATCGAAACGCGCTACTGCTCGGTGGGGCACTGGCACTCGGTCTGGCGCTCGGCCTCGGGGCAGCGCTGACGTGGTGGCTCGTGCGTCCGCTGCGCCGCTTCACGCAGCGCGTCGAGCGCATCGGCGAGGGCGACTACGCCGACCGCCTGCCCGTCGAGCGCGCCGACGAGATCGGGCGGCTCGCGGCCGCCATCAACCAGATGGCGGCGCAGGTGGAGGCGAGCATCGCGACGCTGGCGGCGACGGACCGGATGCGCCGCGAACTCGTCGCCAACGTGGGGCACGACCTCCGCACGCCACTCACGGCGATCCGGGGCTACCTCGACGAAGCCGCCCGCTACCTCGCCGAAGATCGTCCCGACGCCGCGCGCGAAGCGCTGTCGGTCGCACAGCGGCAGGGGCGGCAGATGACGACGCTCGTCGCCGACCTATTCGAGCTGAGCACGCTCGAACGCCAGACGGGCAGCGATGAGGCGTCGGGCGTTGGGGCACTCCGTCTCGGGCCAGTCCCGCTCGCCGAACTCGTCCGCGACGCCGCCCGCGCGCACGCCAAGCGGTATGCCGACGCCGGCGTGGCACTCGAGGTAGATCTGCCTGAGGGGTTGCCCACCCTCGACGCCGACGGGGCCCGGCTCATGCGCGTCCTCGACAACCTCCTCGCCAACGCACTCCGGCACACGCCAGCCAAGGGCTCGGTACGCCTGAGCGCAGAAGCCACGGACACAGGCGTCCACGTCCACGTCGCTGACACGGGCGAGGGGATTCCCGCCGACGCGCTCGCGACGGTCTTCGAGCGCTACTACCGCGGCTCGTCCGCCCGCACCCGCGACGCCGAGGGCGCGTCCGGCAGCGGGCTCGGCCTCGCCATCAGCCGTGCGATTGCCCGGGCCCACGGTGGCGACCTCGCGGTGGCGAGTTCGCCCGGTCAGGGCGCGACGTTCACGCTCACGCTGCCGCGCTGACTCGTTCGGTGTGTGGCGGCTGGTGAACAAGCGGATGGCGAACAGGGGGAGCTAGGACGATGGCAATCTGGCTTGATACCTCGTGCCAGTCGCCACACCTTTTCGACCTTCGACCTTCGACCTTCGACCTACGGCTCCACCTGTCCCAGCGTCACCACGATGGGAAAGTGGTCCGGGGCCTCGAAGGGGTCGTGGCTGTGGACGTACGTCACCTCGCGGAGCGCGCGGTAGAGCGTCGGGCTCAGCAGGATGTGGTCGATGGCCGAGAGTTCGCCTGTGTCCACGGTGTCGTTGCCGTTGCGGTCGTAGAGCGCGCTGAAGCGGCGGCGCTGCGGGATATCGCCGAGGACATTCGTGAGGTCGTCGCTGGGGTCGTCCGGGTCGGCGGTCTTGATGCGGGTGAGCAC
>JBCCRG010000087.1:0-10271 GCA_039208155.1 Bacteroidota bacterium
CGCGATGCACAAACTGGAGCACGCGAGTGCCGAAGAGGTCCGCCAACAGCTGCTCGCGCAAGCCCCGCCGCGCCTCTTCCGCGACTTCCTCACGAACCCGCCTTGACCCTCCACGAGATCGCGGTGGCGGCGCTGCTGGTGCTGCACGGCGGCCTGTTCGCCGTCCTGCTCACCAACCTGGTGTACCTGCGCCGGACGCGCGTGACGGCCGATGACTGGCCTCGGACGGAGGGCTGGCCGACTGTGTCGGTACTGATTCCGGCGCGCAACGAGGAGAGCAACCTGCAGCGCCTGCTTCCGTCGCTGGCAGCGCAGACGTATCCGCACCTCGAGGTGGTGGTGGTGGACGACGCGTCGGAGGACGGGACGTGGAGGGTGCTCCAGGAGGCCCTGACCGCTTTCGAGGACGCCGGGCATGCGCTGCGCCTCGTCCAGGGGAACGGCCCGCCTGCCGACTGGCTCGGGAAGCCACACGCGCTCTACCAGGCATCGCGGGTGGCCTCTGGCTCGTGCTACGTGTTCCTCGACGCGGACAGCCGCCTGCGCCATCCGGACGCTGTGCGTGACCTCGTTGCCCGATTCCGCTCGCGCTCCGACGGTGCTGCGCCCGTCGTCATGAGCGGGCTCCCTCGCTACGACGACACGGGCGCGGCGGCGCTCCTCACGGGCCTCGTTCCGTTTTCGATCCTGAGCGCGCTGCCGCTGCCGCTCGTTCCTCGGACCCGCTCGGCCAGCATCGGGGCGCTCAACGGGCAGTGCTGGATGATCGAGGCGAACGCGTACCACGAGCACGAGCCCCACCAGGTACATCGTGACGAGATCCTGGAGGACGTGCAGATCGGGCGCACGCTTAAGCGCCGAGGGCTCCGCCTTCACTTCGTCGACCTCAGCGATGTGCTCGCGGTGCGGATGTACGAGCGCTTCAGCGACGCCTGGCGCGGCTTTCGGAAGAACGCCTATCTGCTCGCCGGAGGCCGCGTCGCGACGTTCGTTCCCCTGTGGGTGGGCTACGCGCTCACGTTTGTCGTCGCGCCGTGGCTGTCGCTCAGTCTCCTGGCAACGATCTTCGCGCTCAAAGGCGGCTGCGACCTCAGCCAGCGCCTACCGCTGTGGCTGCCGCTCTTCGCGCCCGCCTCCCTCCTCCTGGCGAGCCTCCTCCAGTTCGATTCGGCGGTGAGCCACTGGACGGGCCGCGTCGCGTGGAAGGGGCGGTCCCTCTGACGCCCCTGGCCGTCGAGACATCGCCAGGTCACCGCGGCGGACACCGATGTGCAGGAGTCCTGCCTCGCGCCGCCGCGGTGAAGCTGGTGCCCGTTCACGCAGCGCTCAGCATCGGCTCTGCGATCTCGTCCGTCTCCGGCTCCGGGTCGATGATGAGGCGCGGGGTGCGGTCCCAGGTGAAGTAAGAGTACACCCACGAGAAGAACACGGCGAGTTGGTTACGGAAGCCCGCCAGCTTGACCACGTGCACGAAGACCCAGGCGCACCAGGCGATGAAGCCTTTCATCCCGTACCCGTTGGGCATTTCCAGGATCGCCTTGTTGCGGCCTATCGTCGCCATCATGCCGAGATCGTTGTACGCGAACGGCTCGGGGTCTAGGCCCCGATAGACGCGGACGGCGTTCGTGGCCGCCTGGATGCCCTGCTGGATGGCGACCTGCGCGACCTGCGGATAGAGGACGCCCTCGGGATCGGAAGCCCCCGCGATGTCGCCCGCCACGAGGACGTTCGGGTAGGCCGGGAGCCGCAGCGCCTCGTCGGTGACGAGCCGCCCGCCGCGCGTCTGCTCGACGCCGTCGTTCTCGGCGAGCACGTCCGCGAGCGGATTGGCCCGCACGCCCGCCGCCCAGACGAGCGTGTGGGCCTTGATGACCTCGCCGTTTTTGAGGTGGACGCGCGTCGGCTCGACTTTGGTCACGGCCGTTTCCAGTTCCACCTCGACGCCGATCTTCTCCAGCGCCTGCTTGGTGTAGTCCCGCAGCTCAGCCTTGTAGGGCCCCATCAGCGTCGGGCTCATCTCCAGGAGCAGGACCCGCACGCGGTCGATGTCGAGGCCGGGGTAGTCCTTGCGGAGCACCTCGTCGAACAGCTCGCGGAAGCCGCCTGCGAGCTCCACGCCCGTCGGGCCGCCGCCCACGATCACGAAGGTGAGAATGCCATCGGCGATGAGCGAGGGGTTGCGGTTCGCCTCCTCGAACATGCGCAGCACGTGCGCACGCAGCTCAACAGCATCGGCGACGTTCTTGAGCGGGTGGCCGTGCTCCTCAGCCCCCTCGACGCCGTAGTAGGCCACCGAGGCCCCGGCTCCGACGATGAGGGTATCGTAGTGGATGGCCGGGCCCTCCTTGACGTGCACCCACTGCTCGTCGAGGTCCACCCCGACGACTGTCGCGAGGCGGAAGTCGAAGTTGTCCTGGTCCTGAAAGATGTGCCGGACGGGCATACAGATGTGCCCGGTCTGGAGGCCCGACGTCGCGACCTGGTAGAGTAATGGCTGGAACTTGTGGTAGTTGTTGCGATCGACCATGAGCACGTCGACGGGTTCGCCGTCGAGCGCTTTGCACGCTTCGAGGCCCGCGTGGCCGGAGCCGATCACCACGATGCGGGGGCGGTGGGTAAGCCCTTCGGCGCTCATCGTGCCGTCGGTGCTGCGGATCTGGGTGGTAGAGACAGCCATGGGTACCGTGGCGGCTGTGGGAAGGGGAGTCGGATGTAGCGGGGTCGCGCGTCTAACGAGCCAGGATACGCTTGGTTGTGCGAGCCTCACGAAGACAGCGCTGTCATGCTCGCGACGTCGGGAGGCCGCAGCGGCGCAGATGAAGTTCCGCCGTGCTGAGCGTGGCTCGGCATGGAGCTTGCCCATGGAGAGGGGGCGTGCAGACCGGCCCTTTTCCCGGTCCTTCCGTTTCTGTTTACCACCGGCCGTTTCCCTTCTTCCTATGGGACGTCAGCAATTGCTCCTCATCGTTCTCGGCATCATCACGGTGCTGCTCGCCATCAACGTCGGCATGAACCTCTTCAGCCAGCTCGGCGAGAGAAATGCCTATGACTCGATGGCGCAGGAGGCTATCGACGTGGCGGCGAAGGCGTTTGCCTGGCGGGCCTCGCCCCGCGCCATGTCGGGCGGGCGCGAGTCCACCTACCTCGACGGCATCACCGCGGAGGCGCTAGGCTACGAGCGCTTCGACGCGGGCACGCCCCTCGACTTCCACGACAGCGACGCGCAGCGCTGGATTCGCGGCGAAGACACCCGACGCCCCTACGTCCAGATCCGCTCCATCAGCTACCCGGACCTGATGGTGCAGTCGCACGTCTACGGCCCCGACGAAGCCTGCATGACGTTCCGCACGATCCGCAAGCTAGAAGGCTTCTGGGTCCCCGACGGCCCGATCCCGGACGAGCCAGCAGGCTGCCCCGGCTGGCGATAGCCACCCCTACCCCTCACTCGGGCTCGCCGCGTCAGCGTCGGGCCCGATTCTATTTCGGCATCCCGGCGCCTCTCCTCGGTGAGCATAGGCCTCGGCTGAACGCGTAGCTTGGCGGATTCCCGCTCACACACGCTGCCCATGCCACCCACGCACGTCGGCCTGCTCTACGGGGGCCGCTCGCCCGAGCACGACGTCTCGATCCGCTCTGCGCGCAACATCTACCGGGCGCTCACCGACCGGCCCGACGCAGACCGCTACCGCGTCACGCCGCTCCGCATCGACCGCGATGGGGGCTGGCACTGCGAATCCGACGTCGTCGATGGAGACACGACGGGCGCGATGCACGGAGCAGCCCTCGTGGCGGACCTGGATCTTGATGTGGTTGTGCCGATGCTGCACGGCGCTAATGGCGAGGACGGACGCGTGCAGGGCTTCCTCCAGACCCTAGGCATGCCCTACGTCGGTCCCGACGTACTCGCCTCGGCCGCGTGCATGGACAAGGAGGTGACGAAGCGGCTCCTGCGCGACGCCGGGCTGCCCGTCGTGCCATTCCTGCTTGTGCGACGCGAGGTCCCGTTGTCGTACGCTGTTGCCCAGGCCGCGCTCGGACCAACGCTGTTTGTCAAACCGGCAAACTCAGGGTCCTCAGTGGGAACGAACAAAGCCACCGACGCCGCCACGTTCGAGGCTGCGCTAGCCGACGCGCTTCAGTACGACCACAAAGTGCTTGTCGAGACGGCCATCGTGGGGCGTGAGATCGAGGTAGCCGTGCTCGGCAATCTCCACGGCGCGGGCGCTCCGCTGCGCGCCTCCGTCCCCGGTGAGATTGTCTCGACAGCCACGTTCTACACGTACGAGGCAAAGTACCTCGACGCCGACGCTGCGCGGATGCAAGTCCCAGCCACGCTGCCCGAGGCCACCGCCGAACAAGTCCGCGCGCTCGCCCTCAACGCCGCCCAGGCGCTCGGCTGCGAAGGACTCGCCCGCGTAGACTGCTTCCTCGCGGAAGACGGCACCCTGTTCGTCAACGAGATCAATACGATCCCAGGCTTCACGTCGCGCAGCATGTACCCCGTCATGTGGGAAGAAAGCGGCCTCCCCATCCCCGCGCTCGTGGACACGCTCATCGAGCTGGCCGTCCAGCGCCACAGCCGCGACCAAGCCCTGACCGTAGCGCGCTAGCCTCTGCTGCGACCATCCCCTCGTCTTGCCATGCCCTTCTCGACCGACACGCGGACCCTTCAACCAGGCGATACCTTCGTGGCCATTCGCGGGGAGACGTACGACGGACACGACTTCGTGGTGCAGGCGGTGGCGAAGGGCGCCGCACGCGTGGTCGTCGAGCGAGCGGTGGACGTGCCTGAGCAGATTGCGGTCACCGTGGTGGAGGACAGCGTGGCCTATCTCGTCGCTGAGGCACGCGCGAAGCTAACCCAGCTACAACCAACAGTAGTTGCAATAACGGGCTCAATTGGTAAGACGACGACCCGCGCGGCCATCGCGGCAACGCTCGCCGAGGCCTTTCCCGTCGTGGCCTCGGAGGGCAACAAGAACACCCCGCTCGGCCTCGCCCTGCTGCTCCTCAACCGCACGATCACGCCCGACACAAAGCTGGTGCTCGAAATGGGCGCACGCCTCCCCGGCGACCTCCGTGATCTGTGCACTTACTTCCCCCCCACCATCTCCGTTGTCACCAACGTGCGCGGTGTGCACGTCGAGACGTTGGGCAGCATCGAGGGCGTGCAGCACGAGAAGTCGGAGCTCGTCCGCGCGCTCGACGCCTCGGGCACGGCGATCCTGAATGGCGACGACCCGCGCGTCCGGGCCATGGCCGACGTCAACGCGGGCCGGACGATCCTCTACGGGCGCGGCAACGCTAACGACCTCCGCCCCGACCGGATCACCGAGCCGCTGCCGATGCTCGGCGAGCACGCCGTCCTAGTAGCGCTCGCGGCCTACGGCGTCGGGCATACACTCGGGATGACGCCCGGACAGATCCTCACGGGGCTCGGGCGCACCACGCTCGAAAAAGGACGCCTCAACCAACTGCGCGGGCGCGGCGACAGCGTGCTCATCGACGACACCTACAACGCGTCGCCGGACCCGGTCCGCGTCGCATTGCGTGTGCTCCGCGACCTGAAGGTGGAGGGCCCAACCCGACGGATCGCGTTCCTGGGCGACATGCTCGAACTTGGTGACGACGAGATCGCACAGCACGCTGAGGTGCTCACATACGCCGCGGAGCTTGCGGACGCTGTCCACACCGTCGGCCCGCGCATGACCGAAGCATTGGCGCTGTTACCGGATGGACTACGTGAACGCGTCGTCTCCTGGCCATCCTCGCAGGCTGTGGCGGACGAGATCCGGGCATCGCGCATTGCCATCGAGCCCGGCGATGTTGCCCTGGTCAAGGGATCGCAGGGCATGCGCATGGAGCGCGTCTCTGAAGCCCTCCTGCACCCCGACCTCGACCCGGCCGACCACCTCCCCCGCCAGTCGACGAGTTGGAAGCAAATCGCGTAGGCACGGCGCAGACTCAGTCCTCGCCGCACTCAGTCCTCGCCGTAGAGCGCGGCGGCCTCATCGGCGTATTCGTCCCCAGGCGCCCAGGTCGGGCGCACGTCACCGTCGGCAATGAGGCGCGCCGTAGCCGCGTAGGCGCGGGCGAAACGCTGGAGGTAGGCGAAGTCGAACGCCTCGTCCACCTCGTCGGCGGCGTTGTGATAGTACCGCGCGATCACGTCGTCCTGAAAGCTAGTCAGGCCCGGCGAGAACGTCAGCGTAGGCACACCCGCTCGGGCGAAGTTGACGTTGTCGGAGCGGTCGAAGAGCCCCTGCTCAGGCGCGGGATCGTCGCCCACCTCGAGCCCGGCGGAAGCCACACCCTCCGTAATCGCCGCGTCGGCGGACGTGCGCCCAAGCCCGACTATGGCGACGCGGTCCGTAACGGAGTAACCCGCACCGTCGGTGTTAAGCGCGAAGACGGTCTGCTCCAGCGGGAAGAGCGGGTGCTCGACGTAGTAGCGGCTGCCGAGTAAGCCTTCCTCCTCACCGGTCACGGCGAGCGCGAGGATGCTCCGACGTGGTCGTTCCTGCGCCAGC
This sequence comes from Bacteroidota bacterium, assembly GCA_039208155.1. GTDB lineage: Bacteria > Bacteroidota > Rhodothermia > Rhodothermales > Rubricoccaceae > JBCBEX01. The sequence continues at coordinate 6,531 of JBCCRG010000087.1, forward strand.
GCCTCGGCTGCGGCCAGGAGAGCGACCGTGCCCATACCGTTGTCACGTGCCCCGTTGAAGATCGAGTCGGCAGGCGTAGCACCCGCTCCGTTCGTCATCCCAGCGCCGACATGGTCATAGTGCGCAACGAGCACGAGGACTTCGTCGCGGAGATCGGGATCCGCGCCTACAATGTAGCCCGCAACGTTGCTCGATGGGATCGGCGTAGTGCGCACACCGGACGTGGCGAGCGAGCTTGGCCAGGTCGCGTCCTCAGTGACGGCTGCAAGCCACGCGCCCTCGGGGTCGTGCACCCACGCGTGCGGTACTAGGCTCGGCCCGCCGATGGTGATCCGGTCGCGGTTCACGAACGCCGCGATGCGCGGCCAGGGCAGCGGCAATGCGTACACCTCCACCAGCGCGACTGCCCCTGCCTCTGCAGCCAGCGCCCGCTTATCCGCCGCCGCTCCGAATGCGTCGCCCACCCCACCGCCGGGCGTGCCGACCCGCGCGACGGCGATCTGTCCCTGCGCGCCGTCGTAGTCGTTGGCATCGAGGCCATGGCCGACGAAGACTGCCTCGGCCGAAAGCGAGGCAGCCTCGCCGTGCAGCAAGACGAGGTCGCCGTCGTTCCACGTCTGGTCGCCCACCGTGAGCGAGAGCGACGCCGCTGCGCCCGCCTGCGCGAAGGCGATGGTCTGCATGAAGCTCTCGTGACCGGGGACCGGCGTGAGCCCAGCGGCCTCGAAGCGCTCGGCGAGGAACGCGGCGGCGGTGTCATTGCCGGGCGTGCCGGTGCGCCGCCCCATGAGGCTGTCCGACGCCAGAAACCGAAGCGCCGCTTCCAGGCGGTCACGCTCAAACGGATCGAACTCCGCGACCTGCACCGCAGAATCGACGCGCGGCCCGCTCCCCGCGCAGCCAACGGCGAAGCAACTTGTCAGGGCGAGGAGAACAAGACAGCGCGTGCGAGCGAGAACCATGAGAGGTAGAGGGGGAGCGTAACCAGGGGCGATACCCCAAGAAACGTCGCGCGCATGCCTCGCCGCTTGGCAGATGCCGCCAGACGGCATTGCACCCGACGATCACGCCACGGCAAAGAACTGCAGCGCTCCAGCTTCGCCTTCCAGCCGCGTCTCGCACACCGGTGAGGGCGACGCCTCCGCCAGACGACGGGCCTCGTCGAGGGCGTGCTGGTAGCGCTCTCGCCGGACCCCCTCGGGCAAGGCGGTCGCGCGAGCCTGCGTGGCATGCGCGGCGTCTTCGATCCGGTAGCTAGGGAGCGTGGTTTCGGCCGTCCTATGAGACCATACGCCCGTGTTGACGTCGAACTGGTAGTGCGGGAGGAAGCACGCGCCGTGCTCGGCGAGGAACGCGACCGCCGCGATCACGAAGTCGGCCTCGGCGTCGTCCATCGTGTAGTGAAAACCGACGCGGCACCAGCCCGGCTTTATGCCGTGGAGGCCGTTGCGGATCGCGCCGCGGTAGCGCTCGCTCTCGTCCGCGCCGATGCCGAGGAGGCGATGTCCGTACGGCCCCGCGCACGAGCACCCAGCCCGGCTCTGGATGCCGAACAGGTCGTTGAGCAGCACCGTGACGAGCTTCGGGTGGAGGTAGCGTCGCCCGCCTGCAGGCGCGTCGTCCATGCGCCCGCGGTCCATACGGAGGTTGAACGAGACGATGCCGATGCGCTTCGCCGGGTCGGTCGGCCCGAGAATCTCGATGCGGTCGTCCTGGCCCCAGCGGTTCAGGGCGCGGCAGAGCAGGTCGTGCTCACGGGCATGAATCGCCTCGATGCCCTGCTTGCCGTTGTGAGCGGCGGCGTCTTTGAGGTCGAGCGCGAGGGCGGCGCGGAGCGTCTGGAAGAGCCCGGGCGTCCCGGCCTTCTCGCGCGCCTCCACGTCGGCGGTGAAGTCGTGCCCCTGCGGCCCGACGTAGTCCACCGTACCTCCGCCGCCGACGCTGGGCGGGAGGTCGTGCTGGTAGAGCGCCTCGTCAAACACGAGCACGCCCGCCGAGCCCGGCCCGCCGAGAAACTTGTGCGGCGAGAGAAAGACGGCGTCGAGCCGCGCGTCGGGGTCGTCCTCGGGGGCCATGTCGATGGGGAGGTACGGGGCCCCGGCGGCATAGTCGAAGAGGGCGAACGCATCGTGGCGATGGAGCAGCCGCGCGATCTCGTGGACGGGCGAGACCAGCCCGGTCACGTTCGACGCCGCGCAGAACGAGCCGATCTTCTGCCGTCTTTCGAAACGCGGTTCCTGCAAGAGCGCGTCGAGGTGCTCGAGATCGAGGTGGCCGTCCGGCGTCAGGTCCACCTCCACGACCTCGCAGAGTCCTTCGCGCCAGGTGACCTCGTTGGAGTGGTGCTCGTAGGGGCCAACGAATACCACCGGCTGCGTGTCGCGAAGCGCCTCAAACGCCTCCGCGCCGAGGGTACGCTGGAGGACGTGCCGCGTCGCGGGTGGGATCGCGATGCCCAGGAGTTCCTGGAGCTTGTGGATCGCGCCCGTCGAGCCCGTGCCGCAGAGAATCACTTTGCCGCCCGGCCCTGCGCCCACAGCGCGCTTGATGGCAGCTTCGGCCTCGTGCAGCAGCTTCGTCGCCGCGTGGCCCGTCAGGCTATCCTCCGTATGGCTGTTCGCGTACAGCGTCGCCACGTCCTGGAGGTACCGCTCCACGAGCCCGAGGCAACGGCCCGATGCGGTGAAGTCAGCATAGACCAGATGCCGCTCCCCAAACGGCGTCGTGATCAGGGCGTCGCTACCGAGCGTGTCAGCACGGAGCGCGGCAAAGTCGAGGATCCCAGATGCGGCAGGCGCGGGCAGCGGCGACATGGGACGAGGATGTTGGTTTCGTGGGAGGTAGTCGGGCCCGAAAGATACCACGGAAACGCTCCCACTCCGGCGAGACGCGCCTCGAACCCTGCGCTACCGCGCCCGCCGAAGTACCCGCCGCAGCGCTTTCTCGGCCTCCGCGTCGAACGCGACCAGCACCACCCGTTCGGGCTGAGCGCGTTCGCGTTGGAAGGCCGCGACGGTCTCAACGGCGACTGCCGCTGCGTCGAACGGCGGGTAGGCGAACGCGCCTGTAGAAAGCGCGGGGAAGGCGACGGTCGCGAGGCTGTGCTGCAGGGCTAGGTCGAGGCTGTTGTGATAGGCGGCGGCGAGCAGTTCGCGCTCGTTCTCTTCGCCGCCGTGCCACACGGGACCGACGGCGTGGATGACGTGCCGCGCAGGCAATTGGAAGCCGTCCGTGATGCGCGCGCCGCCGGTCGGGCAGCGCACGGCGGGACGCACCTCCGGCAGCGCGAGGCACGCCGCCTTCAAGTCAGGCCCCGCCGCGCGGTGGATCGCGCCGTCCACGCCGCCCCCTCCGGCCAGCGTCTGGTTTGCGGCATTCACGATGGCATCTACGTCAAGCGTGGTGATGTCGCCCTGCCAGACGCCGATGCCTGGTCCTCGGGCCTCGACGCGACGCCGGATCTCCGCCGTGATGGCGCGCATCTCGATCATCAGCGTGTCGGGCTCGCCAGGATAGACCCCGCCCTGATGATAGCGTGCCCGCTGCCGCGCGAAGAGCAGGATGCGTAGGTCGTCGAGGCTAAGGTCTTCGTAGGCATCGCTCTCGAAGCGCTGGACGTAGCGTCCTAGATCCGACGCTTTACCTCCGACTGCGTTGTACCCGTTCATCAGGGCAGCGAACCAAAGCACGTCCTTGCCAGGTGCGTCGGGTCCGGGGATTGCTTCGGGCGTGAGCGCCGCG
>JBCCRG010000088.1:0-10258 GCA_039208155.1 Bacteroidota bacterium
ATCGGCGCGCCGAACTGGAGGTAGTAGCTCGGGTAGACGAGGAAGCTCCACACTAGCGTCGCCGTCGCCACGATGCCGGCGTCGATGAGGGCCGCGCGGGCATCGACCGCGCGCGCGGCGAGGCGGCGCAGGAATAGCACCGCAATCACGAGGACGACTACCACGATCACGCTCCAGCGCCCGATGAGCACCACGGAGGTCGGGTTGAGGCTCATGCTCAGCGCCGTGGCCGCTGAGCGGTCCGTGTAGGCCAGCGGCTCCCCGTCCGGTGCGGCACTGGGCGCGTACCGGAGCCCCCGAAGTACTCCCTGGGCATCGACCTCGACATCGGCGACAATGGGCTGCCCGAGGACAGGGTTGGCTCCGACGAAACGGACCCGAGCGACGTCGCTCCCGGCGTCCTGCACGGGGTAGACGCGGTGGGGTTCGAGGCGGCGCGTTCCGGGCAAGGTCCCGGCCAAGTGCGCCTCGGCGATAGCGACGGCCGCCGATGCGCTGAGCGCCGCCCGGGTCGGGGAACGGTCTCCAGACTCCACCTCCCGCTGCCACTGTTCCGCCATACCCAGCATGATCCGATCGCGCGCCTGCCACGCCCTGCCAGGCGTCCCCACTGCGAGGCCGCTGTCGGGCAGGATCTCGAACCGCAGCGATGCGGGAGGCAACGAATCCAGCGCGACTTCGGCCGGGCTGTCTCCATAGAGCGCCTCTGTCAGGACACGCGCATCCGTCGCCGTTGTCCGCTCGCCACCGGACCGGACACGCAACTCGAACGGCTGCCCTTCCTGCGTGAGCCACACGGTGTAGCGCGTCGGGCTCGGACCACGGCCTTCGTTGCCATCGAGGTCAAAGGGCTCGCTCCAGTCGACCTGCCACCGGAACGCCGTCAGCGGCTCGCCGTGTGCGAGGAGCTCGTCCCGCGCGTCGGACCGCCCCAGCGCTTGCTGGAGCGTGTCGAGCAGCGCGGGATTGCTCGTGAAGAAGACCTGCGCGTTCAGGTCCTCCACGGCGTAGCCACGCTCTGTCAGAAACTGCGTCGCAGCCGCTTCGGCTCCGTCTACGCCCAGCGCGAACGACGCGGCGGCGTTCGGATGGAGGCGCGGGAGCAGGACGACGAGCAGCCCGAGCCCGACCAGCGCCAGCGCGGCCAGCAGGCCGTCGAAGCCGGAGAGCCGAGAGGACCGGACGGGCTGCATGGGGACGGTGGGCGACGAGGGCGTGTGCGTCGGGCAAGCTCGATGCCTGTTGCGCCAGAAGCTACGCGCGGCTAGACGAGCCGGAACACCCGGTAGTTGCGCACGCTCCAGACCACCTCGCGGACGAGCACCCGCGCAATCGTGAGCAGCGGGATCGCCACGAGCATTCCTGCGATCCCACCGAGCCGTGCCCCGACGAGCACGGCGATGAGGATCACCAGTGGGTGCGTCCCCGCCGCGCGCGAAAAGTAGAACGGCTGCAGGAGCACGTTATCCGAGGCCTGCGTGATTGCCATCGCCACAAACACGCCGGGGATGAGCGACAGGTCGCCCGTCTGCGCGATCCCGACGAGCGAACCTGCCGCGAGCCCGAGCACCGGGCCGAAGTACGGAATCGAGTTGGCGAGGCCGGTAAAGAGCCCGACGACCACCGCCCCGTCGAGGCCGACAATCAGGAGGAGCCCGGTGGCGACGGCCCCCACGGTGACGCACTGTAGCCCGAGCGCTCGGAAGTAGCGCCCCAGCGTCCGCTCCAGCGTGCCGACGAGCGAGAGCGTCATCTCGAAGTAGCGGTTCGGGACGAGGCCGAGCACACGGCGCTCGAGCGCCTCGCCGTCCTTGAGGACGAAGAACGCGACGAAGGGGACGATGACGGCCGCGTAGAACACATTCGCGAAGAAGCCGACGACCCCCGTTGCCATTGTGGTAAGGCGCTCCTGCTGGACGAGACTCTCCAACCCGTCGCGGACGCGCGCCTCGACCGTGCCCGGCGGCACCGGCGCGATGCGGCTCAGCGACCGCTCCAGCGACGCGGCGACGTCTCCGATCCGCTCCGGCGTGAGCACCTGCCCCAGCCGCGCGACCTGCTCGCCGACGTACGGCGCGAGGACGAGCAGCGCTACGACCACGCCCCCGATCACAACCACGAACGTCGCCAGGATCGACGGCACGCGCGCGAGGCCCCGCCGCTCGAACCGCTCGACGAGCGGCCGGAGGATCAGCGCCAACACGACCCCGACGAGCAGGTAGAGGACGATGTCGGCGAAGATGTAGACGAGCCAGCCCACGAGCAGCAGCGCCGCCCCGGCCCCCACCCAGCGCAGGGTACGTTCGAGCGTAAAGCGGCGTGGCATGGCAGACAGAGAGTCGCGTGAGGAGCTTCCACAAGTTCGCACGGCGTGGGACGTTGTTGCAGCGCCGCCCGGTATTTTCTCCTCCGTTTTCTGTCTCCCGACCCAGGCATCTCGATGCGATCCCGCCTCCGCGACGAATGGCGCTGGCTGCGCACCACTGCCCGCAGCATCGACCTCCAGACCGCGACCGTCCTCGTGGCCTGCGTGGCGCTGGTGTTTCTACAACTCGAGTTCGGCAGCCGCCGCGTCTTCCGCACGTCGATTGCGCCCGCGCTCGGCCTCGACCCGTACGGTGTGTGGGCCTGGGCGTGGTGGTTCGGCTTCCAGGGCGTGACGGGCTTCGTGCTGCCGGTGCTGCTACTGCGCCTCGTCTTCAAGCAGCGCCTCCGCGACATCGGCCTCGGGCTGGGCGACTGGCGGCTTGCGGGCACCATCGCGCTGCTCTACACGCCGCTCGTCGTCATCGGGACGTGGGTGCTCTCCGACCAGACGGCGTTCCAGGACAAGTACCCCCACTTCGACCAGGCGCAGGTAGACTGGGGGCTCTTCTTTGCCTACCAGATGCTCTACCTGTTCTATTGGATTGGCTGGGAGTACCTCTGGCGCGGCTTCGTGCTCTTCGGGACAGCGCGGACGTTCGGGTTCATGGCCGTGTTCGTGCAGATGGTCCCGTTCGCGTTGCTGCACGCCGACAAGCCCGCTGCGGAGGCCTACCTCTCGATCCTCGGCGGCGTCGCGCTGGGGGCGCTCTGCTGGCGCTGCCGGTCGTTCTGGATCGCCGTGCCGATCCACAGCGTCCAGATGCTCGCCCTCGATTTCTGGTGCACGCTGCGCTACCGCACTGGCGTGGAGGGCGTCGGGCCAGGCGCGCTATGGGAGACGTTCCGCGTGTGGCTTGGAGGCTGACCACCAGGCATAATGCCTACACCATTTGGAATTCCTAGGGGAAACCCGTAAGTAGTTCCTCCTCCTCGTTTCTCCATTTGGTGTGGCTTTCATGCGCGTCCTCCTCTTCGTCCTTCTCGCCCTGACGGCTCTTCCTGTTTGGGCGCAGCTACCCTACGGGCCCGCCGAAAACATGCGCGACCGGTTCTTTACGGACAACGTCGCCTACGAGTATGGCGAGCCGATCATGGTCTACCTCCAGCGCTACAACGCCGGGGCCTCGCCGCTCGCCTATCTGAGTTCGGACTGCCCGCCTCTCTTCATTGCAGATGGCTTTCCCGTGATGTCGGCGTGCCCTACCCTTGACTACCTGCACGAGTTTGCGCCGGGCGATGGCTACGAGCTGTCCTACACCCTCTATCCGGACTCGCTGGGCTTCCCCGCGCTCGAAGGGAACGTGCACGAGCTCGTCCTCTTCGGCCATTCGTTTGTAGACGCCTTCGCACCGGCAACGGTATCGGTGAATGCTCCGCAGTACCTCGGTGGCCAACTCCTCGTCAATGTCCGCCAGGATGCGGATCCCGCCGAGGTCGAGACGGTCATGCGCGCGCTCAACGCCGTGGATCGCGACGGCCCCTACGGCCCCACCTGGATGATCGAGGGCATGACGCCGGAGCAGGCGGTGGAGGCCTACGGTGACCGACCGATCTTCGAATCGTTCGAGCCGTTTCGCCCCCATCCCACGCTCACGTCGGAAGCCTCGCTCGTGATTGCCGACGAGGACGTGATCGTGTCGGCGCGCACCAACCAGGCCGCCTACCTCCCCGATGACACGGTGCACGTGTCGATCGCGCTGACCAACCACAGCGACGAGACGGTGATCTTGGACTATGGCACGGGGATCGAGGCCTTTTTCACCGTAGACCCCGGCGCACGCTGCACGCCCTGCGTGGGCATCGCGGAGTCGCACACCACCGCCGTCGGCAGCGGCGGTCGCATCAACTTCGAGTCGTCTGACAACGGGCACAACAATCCCGAGTGCTTTCGCTTCGTCCCCGCCCAGTGCGGGTTGGAGCCCGGGTCGTACACGCTGAACGCCTACGCGATTCACTACTACGCTCCGGCGGTCGTGCCCTTCACGGTCCTCCCCCCCGTATCCAACGAGCCCGAGACAATCCCTGCCACCTCGGCGCTCACGGCGGCACCGAACCCGTTCGTGGATCGCACAACGCTCTCGCTCGCCCTCGCGGATGCGCAGCGCATCGAGGCCGTGGCGTACGACGTGCTTGGGCGGCGCGTGGCCATGCTGCACGACGGCCCGCTCGGTGCCGGTACCCACACGCTCCCGTTCGAGGCAGCGCGGCTCCCGGCGGGTGTCTACGTCGTCCGCGTGACCGGTGACGACCTGGCGCTCACTCGGCGCGTCACGTTGGCGCGGTAGCCGATAGCCAACCGCTGAGCCGAACCGCTACAGGTTCACGCTCAGGCTGAGGAAGTGGCCCAGGCCGCCCGCGAAGGGCTCCAGCACGGCGGCGTAGTCGAACCGCGCATCGAGTTCGCCGAGTTGCTGGCGGAGCGCGAAGCCAAGGCTGGGCGTCGACTCGCCGAACGCACCGGTCCCGAGGCGGTCGTAGCCTGCGCGGACGCCGAAGGGCTCCGCGATCCAGTACTCGCCGCCGAGGCGGACCTGCGCTTGCGAGAGCGAGAGTTCATCGTCCCGCTCGCGCGCGATGGGTGTGCCGCCGTCGAACTGCACCTCGGTGGTGCGCACCTCCACGCGGCGGGCCCGCACTTCAACCTCGGCGGTAAGCGTGCCCCGGCCTTCGAGAAGGCGGTACGCCCCGCCGAGCCGCAGCCGGACGGGGAAGCGGTCCGTCGTGCTCGTGCCGCCCGCGAACGCGTCTGAGGTGTCCCACGCGTAGCGCGCGAGGAGGTCGTCCACGGCCAGCGCAAGCGCGAGATTCTCGGTCACCATCGCCGTGAGGCCGAACGAGAGTCCGAGCGAGTTGACGGGGTCAACGCCCTCGAAGAGGTTGGCGCGGTAGAGCCGGAGCCCCAGGCCGCCGCTGATCCGCTCGCCGAAGCGGACGCCGAAGGCCAGGAAGAAGGCGAATTCGTCGGTCGAGTAGACCTCCGTGGGATTGCCCGACCCGTCGCGTCCGTCGATGCCGGAGACGCCGCCGCGCACGATGCCGCCAGCGATACCTGCACGCGGACGCAGCGGCGAGGCAAACTGGATCATCTGAAGCTGCCGGTCCATCGAGAGCAGCGCGACGGATCCCTCGATGTTCTGCCCAGGCATCATCGGCGCGAGCGCGGGGTTGTGGTACGGGCTCGCCCCGCCGAACACGTCCGCCGTGAGCGCGCCGCCCATGCCAAGCGACCGCGCCCCGAACCCGAAGCGTGCAAAGGATCCCGCGTCCTGGGCACGCAACTCCGGAACCACCACGAGGAGCAGAACCACCATCGAAGCTGTGAGGGAGCGCAGCATGTTGCGTGTCGCGTGTTGCGTGTTGAAGAGGCCCGCCGCGCCATGCGTAGCATGCCATCCGGCACGAAGCTCGTCAGGACAGGTCATTGCGATGGTCCTCATTCCAGAATCAAGATTTTGCCATCGAACGTCTCGCCGCCCGCGTCGATCACGTAGAAGTAGACCCCGTTGGCGAGGCGGGTCCCGTTGTCAGCGGTGCCGTTCCACAGCGTCTCGACGGGTCCGGCCCCGGCGCTGTCGGTGAGTTCGCGCACGAGGTTCATCCCGAAGTCGAAGATGCGGATGGTGACCTCGGCGGCCGCGGGCAGGTCGTAGCGGATGCGCACTACGCCGTCGGCGAGGGGCGAGAACGGATTCGGGTAGGCGTAGGCCTCGACCTCCTCGTCGTCGGCGTTCGTAGCCACGGGCGGGTTGGCGCGGAAGGCGGTCCATGTCGCGCCGCCGTCGGTGCTGCGCAGCAAGCCTGCGCCGGTCCCGACCCAGAGCGCGGTGGAGGTCGTCACGACCGCGAAGACGTTCACCTCGGGGCCCAGCGGCAGCGTCTGGTTTGGGTCGGCGGCGCTCGGGAAGGCGCGGACCGTGCGCCACGTGGTGCCGCCGTCGTCGGAGATGTAGAGGCCGTTGCGGACCGCGGCGTAGACGGTCGGGCCATCGAAGGCGACGTCGTAGACGCGGGTGTCGAGCCCGGTGCCGAGCACGAGTACCGGCTCGAAGGTGACGGTGCCGTCCGCGTTGACGGTGGCCTTCGTGAGCCCGTTGCGCATCGCGTTGCCGTCCACGGGCCAGCCGACGACCCAGATGGGGTTGCGCGGGTTCTCCGGCGAGCCCACGGGGAAGGCGTCGTCGCCCAGTGGCTGCTCGTCGAGCGCGATCACGAAGTCGCCGGTGAGCGAGCGCGCCGTGCCGTCGAACGGGAAGCGCGTCCACGCCCGCGCCGTCGTGCCGTCGCTGAACGCGAACACGTCGGCGTCCGTCGAGCGATTGACGCCTGCCGCTGAGCCTGCCCACACGTCGCCCGCTTCGTCTACGAGCACGCTGAACGCGACGAAGCCGTTCTGCTGCTCGCCCTGGATCGGCGCATAGGCGAACTCGTTGACGATCGTCGGATCGAGCCGCCGCGTCGTGTCGGGCGGTAGGATGATCGGCTCAAAGCGCCGCGCGTAGCCATCGGGGGTGTTGCGCAGGCGACGGAGGCCGCTCGCCCAGCCCGCGACCCACACGTCGCCGTTGGGGCCGATGTCCATGTCGAACGGCGGGCTCTGCTGCGGTACCGTCACCGGGAGCGCCGGAAGGGTCGCCACGCCGAAGCGGATCGTGTCGCGGTCGGCCGGGTCGAGGTAGTCGCTGCGGTCAAAGCTGCGCCACGACGCCCCTGCGTCGGTCGAGAAGGCGAACCCGGCGAGGGTCTGCGGCTCGCCCGCTGCGCTCTCGTCGATGAAGCCAAAGCCGACCCAGATCGTGTCGCCCTGGGCGGCGAGCGAGAACACGATGGGGTCCGCCGCGCCGACGGGGCGCAGCGCTGGATCATTCACGAGCTCAGCGGTGCCGTCGGCCAGGATCGTGACCTCGGGGCCGAAGAGCAGCGAGTCGCCGCGCGTGATCAGGTTGGTGATCCCGTTGCGGCTCCCCTCCGCCAGCGGCTCGATCTGGCTACCGAGCACCTGGACGGGCTGGGCGGTCGCTGTTGCGACGGCCAGGGTGAGCAGGAGCGGTACCCCCAGCAGCTGGGCGACGGCGCGGGTCGTGTGGTGGACGCGCATCATTCGGTGATGGTGACGATGAAGGTGTCGCGCGCGCTCTCCGCCCCCGCGCGGTCGGTCGCGAAGAAGACGAAGGGGTTCTCGCCCGGATCGGCCACAGGCACGTCGAAGCTGGCCGTGTAGAGGCCCTCGCGGACGAAGAACAGGTCGAGGAGGTCGCCGACGGGCGTGATCACCTGCACCTTGAGGAGGTCGTTTGGGCCATCGGGGTCGCTGGCCGTCACGTCGAAGCGGAGAACGCCGGGCGGGCTGAACGTGTCGGGCGCCGCGACGCGGTCGATCACGGGCGGCGCGTTCGGGCGCTCAACGAGTATGGTCGTCCGCGCCTCGTTCGTCCCCGCGCCGTCGGGCCCCACCACGACGGCGAGCACCGAAAGCAGCCCCGAGCGGTCCCGCGGCAGCTCGACATCGAGCCGCTCCTCCACGCGACCGCTGCCAGGGTTTGCGGCCACGACCTCTGCGATCGGATCGAAGCCGACCTGCGGCTGGACGATAAAGCGCACCTCAGTGGCATCGCCCGTGACATCGACGGCAGCGTTGACCGTGAAAAAGGCCGTCTGGCCGTCCGCGGAGACGTCTTCAAACTGGACGACCCCCGGGGTCACCGTGAGGTTGCTCACCCGCGGCGGCGTGGCCGTGTCGATGGGCTCGACGCCGGGCGTGGAGTCGCAGCCGGCCGTGGTGAGGAGGACCAGGCTAGCCACGAGCGCAGCCGCGCGCAGGCTAGAGCGGGCGAGGAGAGGCATCACGAGGAGCGAGACAAGCCGTGGGGAGCGGGAAACCGGTCGTCAATGTGGAGGGACCGGGGCGTCCGTGTCGAGCACGGGCTCACACGTGGTAGCCGAGCGCGGGCTCGCACGTGGAAGCGGACGCGAAAGTACGGGCTTGTATCGAAAGGCGCAGCGGCGTGCGGGTGGGTTCGTCGTGAATGCGACGGGCAGGGCCGTCCATACAGCCCGCTCTCAACCTACGGGCCCGGTTGGGCGGTGGCAACTGGCGCGGCCACAGCCGTATCGAAGTGCCCTGCCCAAACGCCCGCCTCAGGAGAGCGCGGCCTGCCGCTTCGTGAGCTGGGTCGCGGCGAACTCCAGCTGCTCCATCGCCGTGAGCCCAAACGGGTTGGCCTCGCCGAACGGCGCGAAGTAGTCGGCGACGATGCCGAGGGCCGTGTCGAAGTGCGCCTCGATGGTCGCCTCGAAGACCTCGCGCGTCTCGGGACTCCGGGCGAAGGCACTGCGCAGCAGGTCGAGGCCAAAGGCGATGTGGCGGGCCTCGTCGCGCTGGATGTGCCGGATGCCCTGCACGAGACCCGGCAGGATCCCGTTGGCCTCGAAGCTGCGGTAGAACCCGTGGTAGCCCGACTCGGCGAGCATGCCCTCGATGACGACGTGGTAGGTCGTGATGGCGCGCACGAGCGCCTCGTCGCTCTCGTCGGTGAGGACGGCATCGAGGTTGGTCGGCAGCACCTCGTCGAAGAGGCGCGTGGCGTTGGCGCTGGCGTACGCCTCCAGATCGGGATTACCCGCCACCTCGCGAAGCCACCGGCTGAAGAACTCGGCGTGCTTGGCCTCCTCCCAGATCTGGCTAGCGAGGAAGTAGCACGCCGTCTCGTACTCTGGGCGGCGGCGCAGCCGCACGAGCAGCGGTGCGAGGTCAGCGGCCACGGCCTCTTCCCCACCGAGGAACAGCGCCACCGCGCCGAGCACGCCCGCGCGCTCCGTCTCGTCGAGCTTCGCCCAGTCGGCCTGGTCCTGCGTCAGGTCGAAATGCTGCGGGTCCCAGGCCAGCTTCTTGGCTTTCTGGTAGCGCGTCCAGTGCTTGTCGCGCGGGCGCTTCGCGGCAGCGGGTTTGACCTGGGAGCGAATCGGAGCAAGACTGGAGACGGGGACCGGCATGGCGTGAACGGTACGTGAACTGGGGTCAGGAGGACAATGGTAGCGCTTCCTGGAGCCGCTCCGCAAGTCGTTCCGCCCCGGCCCGGATCTCACCAACGATGGTGCCACGAATGACAGAGCGCGGTGGAGGGTGTCGCCTTACCCAGTGCGGGTCCGATTTCGCTGGGAGCCCGCCGCCGTCGCCTCTGTGCGCTCCTCCAGCGCATCGAGGTCGAGACGGGCCTCGGTGCCCGTCTCGGCCTGCGCCTGCAAGGCCGCGCGCGCCGCCTCCAGTTCACGCGCCTGCTCCTGGTTCGCCACGATGCCTTCGAGGCGGTCCATCAACTGCCGGGACCGGACCTCCTCTTTGCTGAGAAAATGCCGGTACCAGCTTCGCGTCAGCCCGAACGCGAGAACGCTCGCCATCACGGACAGGGTCGCACCAATCACGGCTCCACTCATCGGCATCTTTTGCGTGCCGAGGAGCAGGAAGAATGGAGCTAGCACCCCCCCGAGCACGAGCCAGGCCACCGAGCCGCCAGCCTGCGTTGCCCACGACCGACGCAAGGTGAGATGCACCTCGCCCTCGACTTCCTCCGCCTGAAACTCGGCCAGGTTCTTCTGCACGTGGGTGTCCGAGCGCCACTCACGTAGCGCACCCAGCGTACCCAGATCGCCTGTCGTGTCGAAGGTGCGGCGCAACTCCAGCACGATCTTTTGCCACAGCGCCTCGTCTAGCCGTCCCGGTATGGAGCGCTCCTCACGGATGTGTGTGGTCTGTCCGATCAGCCGGTCGGCGAACTGCGGCTCCACCTCCGGCTCGGTGCGCTCAGCGTCCCGGATCGCCGCCGCCACGTGCTCTGGATCGATGCCAGCGGCAGCGGCGGCGCGCTCCAGATCGCCCAGGGAGAGGCCGTTGGCC
>JBCCRG010000089.1:0-10208 GCA_039208155.1 Bacteroidota bacterium
CGTCATCATCGACCTCGCCGCGCCCAACGGCGGCAACTGCGCGCTCACGAAGCCCGACGAGGCCGTCCACCAGCATGGCACGACCATCCTCGGCCCGACCAACCTCGTGGCGTCGATGCCGTTGCACGCCAGCCAGATGTACGCCCGCACCGTCATGGCGATGGTGCTCGACTTCCTCACCGAAGAGGGCACCTTCCGCCGCGACTTCGAGGACGAGGTCTTCGTCGGCGCCTGCGTCACGCACGGAGGCGAGGTCGTCCACGACCGGGTCGAGGGCAAGATTGAGCAGGCCGAGGGTTGACGAATGAAGACGAATGAAAAAGCACCGATCCACGCCATGTCATCCTGAGCGAGCGTAGCGAGTCGAAGGATCTACGTCCAACCTCGGCGCTCCGGCCTATGCTCAAACGCTGGCCCACAGATCCTTCGACTTCATCCGCTGCGCGGACTCCGCTCAGGATGACCCTGATTTGATAACTCTCAACCGCTCCACCGATGGATATCGCTCTGATCGTCGTCTTCGTGCTCGCCTCGTTCGTCGGGTTCGAGATCATCACCAAGGTGCCTGCGACGCTGCATACGCCGCTCATGTCGGGCTCGAACGCCATCAGCGGCATCACCATCGTGGGCGCGCTGATCGTGACGGCGGGCGTGGACGCGCCCTGGGCGAAGTGGGTGGGGTTCGCCGCGCTCGTCCTCGCTACGATCAACGTGGTCGGCGGCTTCCTCGTGACCGACCGGATGCTCTCGATGTTTAAGAAAAAGCCCGAGGCCAAGAGCTAGCCAGCCGCTAGATCGAGCACCACTTCCACCTTCTCACTTCGAACCTCGCACTTCCGATGGACGCTCTAATCACGATTGCCTACCTCGTCGCGGCGTCGCTGTTCATCTTTGGGCTGAAGCGGCTCTCGTCGCCGCGGACGGCACCGGCGGGCAACCGGATGGCGGCGGTCGGCATGCTCGTCGCCGTGGTGGCAGCGCTCGTGGAGGCGAACCTCCTCAACCCCATCGAGATCGTGGCGGGGCTGGTGCTCGGCGGCGGGATCGGGCTGCTGCTGGCGAAGCGCATCCAAATGACGCAGATGCCGGAGCTCGTGGCCGCGTTCAACGCGTTCGGCGGCGGCGCGAGCGCGCTCGTCGCGGCGGCGGAGGTACTGCGCTACCGCGCTGACCTCGTCCCCGACGCAGCCACCCTGGACGACGCGATGGCGGGCATGGCCGCCGAGGGTGTCGACGCGGCCCTGCTCGGGCTCCCGCTCTCGCTCTCGATCACGGCGCTGCTCTCCATTGTGATCGGCGCGGTGACGTTCTCGGGCTCGTTCGTGGCGTTTGCCAAGCTCAACGGCTCGCTCCGCTCAATGGGCTTCCCGGGCATCCGCTTCGTCACGTTCGCCCTCGCCGGTGCCACCATCGCGGCGGCCGTCTGGCTGGCTATCTCAGGCGCCGACTATCTCGCCAACCCGGAGCCGGTCTACACGGCGCTCGGCATCGTCGGTGCGGCGGCGCTGCTGCTCGGGATCGTGCTCGTGGTGCCCATCGGCGGGGCCGACATGCCGGTCGTGGTCGCGCTCTTGAACTCGTACTCGGGCCTCGCGGCGGCGGCGGCGGGCTTCGTACTCACCAACTATGCGCTCATCGTCTCGGGCGCGCTCGTGGGCGCGAGCGGCCTCATCCTCACGATGATCATGTGCGACGCGATGAACCGCTCGCTGCTGAACGTGCTCCTCGGCGGCTTCGGCGCGGACGCCGGCGCGGCCGTCGCGGCGGGCGCGGGCGACCAGGAGGGCAAGCAGGTCCGCCAGACCTCGGCCGACGACGCCGCCGTGCTGATGAGCTATGCCGGGCGCGTCATCATCGTGCCGGGCTACGGCCTCGCGGTCGCGCAGGCACAGCACGAGGTGCGCGAGATGGCCGACCTCCTCCAGAAAGAGGGCGTCGACGTACGCTATGCCATCCACCCCGTCGCGGGCCGCATGCCGGGGCACATGAACGTCCTCCTCGCCGAGGCGAACGTGCCCTACGACCTGCTCTTCGACATGGACGACATCAACAACGAGTTCGACCAGACCGACGTGGCGCTCGTCGTCGGCGCAAACGACGTGGTCAACCCGGGCGCGAAGACCAACCCGGCCAGCCCGATCTACGGTATGCCGGTCCTCAACGTGGACGAGGCGCAGAACGTGATCGTCCTCAAGCGCTCGATGCGCCCGGGCTATGCGGGCATCCAGAACGAGCTCTTCTTCCGCGACAACACGCAGCTCCTCTTCGGCGACGCGAAGGACTCCATCGGCAACATCGTCGGCGAATTGAAAGAGTTGCAGAAGGCGTAGGGGGTGTGAGCGTATGGGTGTGGAGGCGATGCCGGACGCTGCTGCGATGCCCGAAAGCGTAGGCACGACCGACCTGTCTACGCTCCTCGCCACGATGGAGCCGGTCTTGCAGGACGGCGCGTTCGTCTTTGTGACGGTGCCGACGCGGAGCTTCTCTCTGGCGGGGGAGACGAATCCGGTGGCTGCCGTGATGGAGCGCGAGGGGCTGACGCTCGTGCTCCCGCAGGCCCAGGCCGACGCGCTGCGGTTTGGCTACGGCAGCGTCTTTCGTCAGCTCACGCTCACCGTCCACTCCAGCCTCGACGCCGTCGGGCTGACCGCCGCCGTGGCGACGCGCCTCGCTGCGCACGGCATCCCGGCGAACGTCATCGCGGGCTATTACCACGACCACCTCTTCGTCCCGCACGACCGCGCGGAGGAGGCAGTGGCCACATTGGAGGCGCTCAGCCAGGAGCGGGCGGCTTGAAGCGCCGACGCAGACGCCGTACGTTGTTCTGTGGCCTCGGCCTCTAGCACGCATCGGTACCCCCATGAACACGTCCCATCCGCTCCAGCCAGGCAGCAGCGTCATGACGCTGCTGTTCGCCGCGCTCACCGTCTTCTTTGTGGTGTACGGTGTACTCGGCGGCGGCGACGCTTCCCTCTTCTTTGCGCTACTGGGCGCGCTGGGTACGTGGCGCCACTACGCCGTGGGTCGCCGCCCTCGAAGCCAGCGCGGGCTGGATCTCCTCGGCACAGAGGACGCGGCTGGGATGTAGGTTGCTCCTGACTGCCTCGGAACCATGCGCACAAGGACCGCTACAACGAATCCATTGTTGCAGCGTTATTCTCATGGCATTATGAAAATCCGAGCGCAAGACGGTAGCCCTATCTTGTTCTACACGGTCTTGGTCTTCACGAGCCTCTATCTCGCCCTTCAGCTCTTCGTCGTCCCGCCCGACAATCATGGGGTCACGTGGTTCATGGTCACCATTCTACTCATCTCAGCGGGCCAAGAGGCTCACCGACTCATAGCGAACAGCCAAGCCGACCGTACGAGCTCTGCTGAGAACTCCGCCGCCGGAAGCGAAGCGGTTGCCTGACGACGCCCCCTGCCTAACGATCCTCTACCGCGACGACCGGCTCGTCGCCATCGCGAAGCCGTACGGGATCCACGTCCACCGCACACGGCTCGACCGGCAGGCGCGCGTGTTCGTGCTCCAGACGCTCCGCAACCAGATCGACCAGCACCTCTTCCCGGTCCACCGCCTCGACCGCAGCACGTCCGGCGCGATGGTGTTCGGCCTCGATTCCGAAGCCGCGACGGCGCTCGGGGCCGCATTCCAGGAGCGGCGCGTCGAGAAAGCCTACCTCGCGGTCGTGCGCGGGCACCCGCCCGCATCCGGTGTGATCAACCGGGCGCTGCGGCTGCCCGACTGGCCGAAGGAACGCGGCGAATCCGGGCGCATGGACCCAGACGCCCGCCCGATGCAGCCTGCCGTGACGGCGTACCGCACGCTCGCGACCTCGGTGCTGCCGGTGCAGGTGAGCCGCTACCCGGAGAGCTGGTATGCCCTCGTGGAGGCGCAGCCGAAGACCGGGCGCTGGCACCAGATCCGTCGCCACCTCGCGGGCATCCAGCACCCGGTCCTCGGCGACCGCCGCCACGGCGACCACCGGCACAACCACTACCTCCGCACGATCCTCGGCCATCGCCGCCTGCTCCTCCACGCGGCCCGCCTCACCGTTCCCCACCCCGAGGACGGCCGCCCCATCGCCGTCACCGCCCCGCCACCGGACGCGTTTGTCCGCGCGTCGGTAGCCCTCGGGCTCCGCCTTCCTGAGCACATGGGCACGGAGGACGCTGGTACGCCGCTTGCCTCGGAGTAACTTCCGCCGGTCCCCCCCCCCACGCCTGCGCTCCCATGCCTGCCCTCCGCCTCGGCCTGCTCCTTCTGGCCCTCGTGCTTCCCGCCTGCGGTCTCTTCGGCGACGACGAAGGCGTCCGCGTCGTCGATTACTCGGGCACCCCGATCACGGCGCAGGACGCGCAACTCTTCGGCCCGGACGTGACCTGGACGGCGCGCGTTGACACCAACCGAGATGGACTACCGAGAGTGGCGTTGAATCTCCGGCGCGTTGGGGAGCGAGAGGACACGGGTGAGCAGTACGAGATCCGCCTCATTGCTGGAGGAGACCGGCTGCCCGCATTCGACGCCGCCCGCTACGAGCGGCGCACGGCCACGGCCGAGGGCGGCATCGCCGACACCCGGCGGGGCCTCCGCAGCGGCCGCGTCGCCATCGAGAGCTTCGACCTCGACGGCGTCGTGAGCGGGCAGACCTCCGGCGACATCGAGTTCACGTTCTACTTCGACTTCGCGGAGTAATTCAGTGGATCGGCGTTGCCGTGCTTCGGTGCGCCCACGGAAAAACTGTCCCACGGAGTTACCCCCGCTTTCTGTTTCTCATGCCCGTCGTCTGGTGGCTCAAGCAGGACGTCCGCCTCGCCGACAACCCGGCGCTGCGCGCTGCGCTGGCCGACGCGGAGGTACGGCGGACGACAGTGCTGCCCGTCTACTGCTTCGAGCCGTCGATCCTGAACGCGGAGGAGACTGGTGCCCTGCACGTCGCCGCGTGGGCGGAGGCGCTCGCCGACCTGCGTGCCCGGCTCCGCCACAACAACAGCGATGGGCACGGCGGCGATGTGCTCGTGCTCCATGGCGACGCCGTCGGGGCGTTCGACCAGCTGCGGGGTGCGGTCGGCATCAGCGCGATCCACGCGCATGAGGAAGTCGGGAGCGACGTGACGTTCACGCGTGACAGGGCCGTACGCCGGTGGGCGAAGGCGAATGACATTCCGCTGCATGAGCACCGGCAGACGGGTGTCTTCCGGCCGCTCCCCGACCGCGATGCCCGCCGGACGCTGTGGCGGCAGTTCATGGACGACGGTCCGCTCGCCGCGCCCAACACCGAGGCGCTTCAACGCATCCGCGTCCCCGACGCCGCCCGCGCGCTCGAAGCGTCCGAGGCGGCCCTGCTGGACGACCCCGCCGAAGCTCCGGCGGCTGTCGCGGCGGCGTTCGGGCACCCGCTTACCGAGGCGCAGCGCACGCACCGCCAACCCGTCAGCGAGACGGCGGCGCAGGCCACGCTCGACGACTTCCTCCACCGGCGCGGGCTGTGCTACTCGGGCGGCATCTCCTCACCCAACACGGCGTTCCGGTGCGGCTCGCGGCTCTCGGTGCACCTCGCGTGGGGGACGCTCACGGGGCGGCAGGCGTACGCCGCTACCGAGGCGCGCATCCTCGAACTGGCCGAGATCGGGCATCCCGACGCCGGGCGCTGGCGAAAGTCGCTTCGGAGCTTCCTGAGCCGCCTCCATTGGCGCGACCACTTCGTGCAGCGGCTCGAATCAGAACCCGCGATGGAGTTCGCGCCGCTCAACGCCGCCTACGCAGCGCTCCCCACACCGGGCGACGCGCATCTCGACGCGTGGCTCGCGGGGCGCACCGGCTGGCCGCTCGTGGACGCCTGCATGCGCTGCCTCGCCGCGACGGGCTTCCTCAACTTCCGCATGCGCGCGATGGTGACGAGCGCCGCCGTGCACAGCCTGCGCATCGACTGGCGGCGGACGCTCTACCCGCTCGCGCAACGCTGGGCCGACTACGTCCCCGGCATCCATATTTCCCAGACCCAGATGCAGGCGGGCGTCGTCGGCATCAACCAACTCCGCGTCTACTCGCCGCACAAGCAGCTCGCCGACCACGACCCGGCCGCGACGTTCGTGAAGACGTGGATCTCCGAACTCGCCGACGCCCCGGCACTCTCGATCCTGTACCACCACGAGCACCCCGTCGAGGGCTATCCCGCACCGCTGGTGGACTGGGCGGCTTCGTCGAAGGCGATGAAGGCGGACTACTACGCCATCAAGCGCATGCCGGAAACTAAGGCGCTCGCGGACCAGGTCTACGCCCGCCACGGCTCGCGGCGGTCGCCCTCGTCGCGGACGTGGAAAAGCGGGAGATCGAACGGGGCACGCAAGAAGAAGCCAGCGCCGCCGAAGCAGCCAGGTCCCGCTCCGCTGTTTGGCGAAGAGTGACGCCAGGCCTCGCTATGCCGGGTCCCAGGTCAGCACGAAGGCGTTCGGCCCGTCCTCGATGTCGCGGTCGTAGGTCTGCCGCGCGCCCGTCGCTGGATCGATGAGCGTGATGCGTACGCGCGGTGGCATCGAGAACGTGCCGAGGAGGTTGTTATTCTCATCCCGATACTCCAACTCAGCGGGCCCGTAGAACGCAGGCGCGAGCGTCGAGTCAGCGGTAACGAGACGACCATCTGCGTCCGTCTGCCCCCGCACGTCGGCCCCGTCGGTCGCGTCCGGTGGAAGTATGGCCCAGCGAGCAACGGCGACGGAGTCAATCGCCGTGTCTCGGTCGCGCATCCGGACGAGGTAGACACCAGTGGGCTGATCCGCGGCCTGCCACTCAATCACGTGAGCCCCAAACGACGTCGCGCCCTCGAAGAGCGCCACGACGTCGCCAGCGACATCTGTCACCTCGAAGGTTACCACGGGGTCGTCGGTGCCGATCCGGTAGCTGAACTGGGTCACGTCCAAGAGGGGGGTTGGGTATGCAGACCCGAAATCGGAGGGGAAGTTTGGCCGCGTGTAGACGGCCTCCACTTCAGGGCTGAATGTCGAGGTACCATCGAGGTCTTCCTGACGCAGCCGGAAGGTGTATACGCCTTCCCCAATCGTCGTTTCAAAGGAGTAGGTCTGCGGCTCCACGGTCGTACCAGCGCCGTCCACAAAGCCGAGCGCCGTAAATGCCTCTTCGCTCTCCTCACGGACCTGCACCTCGAAGCCACGGTTGTCGGTCTCAGACGCGGTGCCCCATTCGAGACGGACGTTCGCTTCCAGACCTACGCCCTTGACGAATACGTCGAAGTTGGTCAGTTCGACGCCGCCCACGCGTGCCTGGGCCTGGACGGGCGATGCGGGCACCACGGGGTTGCCACCGGTGCAGGGGTCCTCTTCGATTCTCACTTGAACGCTGAAGCAGGGCCGGATCGCCACGCGCAGGCCCTCCACGGGAGCACCGCCAGGGGTCTCGGCCACCACGGCGATGCCGAAGAGGCCATCGACGGGGATGGGCGGATCGGTCTCTGACGACGAGTCGCAGCCGACGGAGGCGGCCAGGAGCAGGAGGGCGAGCAGAACGCAGGAGCGAGGCATACGACAGCGAGGGAGGAGGGAAGACATGTTTACGTTATGGACAAGAATAGGGGTTTCCCCTAGCGATGCCAACCTGCGCGCGAAGGCTTCACGGGGAGTCGGGCTGGAGGCCGTCTCTCCGCTGGCTTTCGCAGCTTGGGGAGGGCTTCGCAGGCGGATCTGCGCAGGGACCGTACCTTTCCCGGCTCCCTCGTTCCACCCCACCCCATCCCGCATGCCGCGCGCTGCCATCACCGCCGTCGGCCGCTTCCTCCCCGAAGAGCGCCTCACCAACGCCGACCTCGAACGCCTCGTCGACACCAACGACGAATGGATCCGGACCCGCACCGGCATCGCCGAGCGGCGCATCCTCCGCGACAAGGACAAGGCGACGGCCTACATGGCGACCCGCGCCTGCCGCGAGGCACTCGACAAGGCCGGGGTGGCTCCCGAGGACGTGGACCTCATCATCGTGGCGACGGTGACGCCGGACATGCTCTTCCCGGCCACAGCCTGCCTCGTCCAGCACGAGCTCGGCGCGGCCAACGCCTGGGGCTACGACATCCTCGCGGCGTGCTCCGGCTTCCTCTTCGCGCTCTCGACGGGCGCGCGCTTCATCGAATCCGGCAAGCACCAGCGCGTGCTCGTGGTCGGCGCGGACAAGATGAGCACCATCGTGGACTTCACGGACCGCACGACCTGCATCCTCTTTGGCGACGCCGCCGGAGCGGTGCTCCTCGAAGCCACGGACGAGGCGGCGGACGGAAAGCCCGTCGGTGTCCTCGACTCGGTGGAGCACGTGGACGGCTCCGGGGCCGACTACCTCCGCATGAAGGGCGGCGGCAGCCTCTATCCGCCCAGCCACGAGACCGTCGATCAGAAGATGCACTACCTCTACCAGGACGGCCGCTCGGTCTTCAAGCGCGCCGTGGAGGGGATGGCCGACGCCGCCGTGGAACTGATGGAGAAGGCCGGGCTCACCGCCGACGACGTGCGCTACCTCGTCCCGCACCAGGCCAACCTCCGCATCATCGACGCGACCGCGCGCCGCATGGGCATTCCGAGTAGCCAGGCGATGGTCAACATCGAGCACTACGGCAACACGACCGCCGCTACGATCCCGCTCTGCCTCTACGACTGGGAGCACGAACT
This sequence comes from Bacteroidota bacterium, assembly GCA_039208155.1. Lineage (GTDB taxonomy): Bacteria > Bacteroidota > Rhodothermia > Rhodothermales > Rubricoccaceae > JBCBEX01. The sequence goes on from JBCCRG010000089.1 coordinate 8,671, forward strand.
CCGGCGCGGCGACAACCTCGTGCTGGCGGCCTTTGGGGGCGGCTTCACTTGGGGTGCCGCGCACGTCCGCTGGGCCTACGATGGTGCGTCCGTTTAGCCGTGCTGCCGTGTCGCTGTGACACGCACGGACACACGGCCTCACTGACCCACTGCAACACTTCTCCCCCATGCTTGCATACCTCTTCCCGGGCCAAGGCTCGCAGCGCGTCGGGATGGGCGCGGACCTCGCAGAGGCGTTTCCTGAGGCGAGTGCCGTCTTCGAGGAGGCTGACGACGTACTCGGGTTCTCGTTGACTGCGCTGATGTTCGGCACCGCCGACGGGGCGAAGGAGGCGCTCAAGCAGACCGAAAACACGCAGCCTGCGCTCTACACGCACAGCATGGCGGCGCTGGCGGTCCTCCAGGCGCGCGGCCAGCAGCCCGACGTGACGGCGGGGCACAGCCTCGGCGAATACTCCGCGCTCGCAGCCGCCGGCGCGTTCTCCTTCGCCGATGGCCTGCGCACCGTGCGGAAACGTGGCGAGTTGATGGCCCAGGCCCGCGCGGGCGCGATGGCGGCCGTGCTCGGCCTCGACGACGCCGTCGTGGAGCATGGCTGCGCCGAAGCTTCGGACGCGGGCGACGGCGTGGTGGTCGCGGCGAACTACAACGCGCCGGGCCAGGTCGTCATCTCGGGCGACGTGGCGGCGGTGGACCGGGCGATGGAAACGCTAAAGGCGGCTGGCGCCAAGCGCGTACTGCCGCTGCCTGTGAGCGGGGCGTTCCACTCGCCGCTCATGGCCGCTGCGCAGGCCGAGTTCGGCGCGACGCTCGACGCGCTCGCTATCCAGACGCCGCGCTGCCCGGTCGTGCTCAACGTCACCGCCGCGCCGACGACCGACCCCGACGAGATCCGCCGCCGCCTCGTGGAGCAACTCACGGCCCCGGTCCGCTGGACGCAGTCGCTCGCACGGATGCAGGCCGACGGGGCCGCGCGCTTCGTGGAGGTCGGCACGGGCACCGTGCTCTCGGGCCTCGTCAAGCGCACCCTGGGCCGCGCCACGGAGACCGCCCAAGCCGGGTCGATTGGTGATTTCTGATGTTGGATTAGAGATTTTTGATTATCGATTGATGATGCAATACCGATCACCCATTACAATTCTTATCCCCCCAACCTGGCCTCAAATCGCAAATCACAAATGGAAAATCTAAAATCCAAGACCGCGCTCGTAACTGGAGGCACCCGTGGCATCGGCCGCGCCATCGTGGAAGCGTTTGCCGAGGCGGGCGCGAAGGTGGCATTCACCTACCGCTCGTCCACCGACACCGCCGAGGCACTCAAGGCCGACCTCGAAGCACGCGGCGTAGACGCCCTCGCGTTCCAGGGCGACGCCGCCGAGATGAGCGCGGCGGAGGAAGCCGTCAAGGGCGTCCTCGACGCGTGGGGCCAGCTCGACGTGCTCGTCAACAACGCGGGCATCACGCGCGACACGCTCCTCATCCGCATGAAGGAGGACGACTGGGACGCCGTCATCGAGACGAACCTGAAGAGCGTGTTC
>JBCCRG010000090.1:0-10195 GCA_039208155.1 Bacteroidota bacterium
CTCGTGCTCGGCGTAGCGCTCCTCAGTGTGCTGATCCTGTTCCGCGACCAACTCGGACGCCTGCTCGCGGAGTTTGCAGCAGGCGCACAGTCGATGGCGGAGGGCATGCAGGCGCAGAGCGGGCTGCTCGTCGCTCTCGGCGTAGGCACCTTGGCTGTCGGGCTCGGTGCCATCTGGTGGCTGCGCCGCCGCTCGTCGACGCGCACCGGCAAACTGGGCGCGATGCTGGCGAGCTTTGGAGCTGGCCTGCGCTCGCTGCTCCACGTGCGCAACCGATTCGGCGTCCTCGCCTCGACGGTGCTAATGTGGTTCGCCTATGCGGTCATGACCTACATCCCGCTCCAGATGCTCGGGCTTGTGGACGCCTACGATCTCACGCTGCTCGACGCCTGGGCGATGGTGTCCCTTGGGGCCATTGGTATGGCGCTGCCCGCCCCAGGCGGCACCGGGTCGTACCACTACGCCATCATCGTGACGATGACGCTGCTCCTCGGCGTGCCCGAGACGCCCGCCGCGACGTACGCCCTCCTCACCCACGCGGTGCAGCTTGTGTTTATGGTCGTGGTCGGATTCGCCTGCCTCCTGGCCCAAGGTGCCGGGCTCGGGTCGCTGCGAGGTAGCGAAGCGCCTGCGTCCGACCCGGTCCCCGTGGCGCGACCGGCCCCAGCCGAATGACGCGCACGGCCGGTACGTTTGGCTCGCTGATCGCGCTTTTGCTGTCCGTGCTGGGGGCTGGCTGTGCAGACGCGCCTCCTCCCGAAGCCGACGCGTGGCCTGTGGAGATCGTGTCGATTGCCGCGCTGTCGTCGTTTGCCGGAGCGGAGACGGCCGTGTCGATCACCGGCAGCGTGGTGCGGCAGGACGACACAGGCGTCCAGTTGACGGACGGGACCGGGCTGGTCTTGGTACGAGGGATCGAGGCCGTCGTCGTTGCCGGAGGAACGGAGATACCCGAGGAGCAGGAGGTGATCGTGCGTGGCATCGTCATCCCGTCTGGCGGTCATCCGGAAGTGTGGGCGCTGGAGTGGGCCTTTGACGCGGGTACCCACGCCACCCTGGACGGCGAAGCGCGCCCCGCCGTAGAGCGTTGAGGTGTCCGTTCGGCGACGGACAGGCTCCGTTCAGGCGGGCGTGACGCCGTTCGGGCGCGCAGTTCCGCGAACAGGGACACACCCGCCCTATTGTCTGTTGCGAGCCCGCCCGCTTTTCTGGGTGCCTCGCGGCCCGTTTCGCCACGCTGGCACCCTCAGCCAACCAGCCTCACCACTCGGTCATGATGCCGCACGACGCCTCCAGCAATCCCCTCGAAGGCCTCATCAGCAGCGAGGTCTTCCAGCTCCTCGACCAGCACCAACTCCTCAGCGAGAAGGGCGTGCGCGACTTCCAGATTCGCCGCCGCTTCCGCGCCATGCGCGCTGAGGACGTGCCGGCCTACGAAGCCATCGAGGAGCTGCGCGGAGAATACCCGTACCTCCAGTTCGACACGATCCGCAAGATCGTCTACGGGCTGCGTAAGCGCTAGGCACCGTCGTCGCGCGTGCGGGCTGCAGCGAAGAGCGCGATGCCTGCCGCGACGGAGGCGTTGAGCGACTCCATCGGCCCGCGCATCGGGATCGAGACGAGGGTGTCGCACACGGAGCGGACGCGTTCGCGGAGGCCACGACCTTCGTTGCCCACCACGATGCACACAGGGCGATCCCAGTCGTAAGCCCATACGGTTTCGGTGCCCGGCTGCTTTCCCCCAGCCTCTCCGGCTAGCCCCGCGATCCAGTAGCTGCGCTCCTTCAGTCCGAGCAGCGTCTCCGCGAGGTTGGGCACCCGCGCGATGGGGATCCGCAGCGCGCCGCCCGCGCTCGCCTTCACCGTCACCGCACTCAGCGGGGCCATGCGGCGCTCCGGTACGAGGACGCCTGACGCGCCCGCTGCCACCGCGCTCCGGAGGATCGCGCCGAAGTTGTGCGGGTCCTCGATCTCGTCCAGCGCGACCAGAATCGGCTTGGTCGCACGCACCACATCCCGATCCGCAGCGATGTTGTGCAGCATGGCGGCCACGTCGGCATACGCGACCGGTGCGGCGATGGCCACGACGCCCTGGTGACGGGCCTTAGGCGCGAGGCGGTCGAGCTTCTGCTGCGGGACGGTCTGCACGGGCACTCCGGCAGCCTTCGCGGCGGCTCGGATCTCACCGAGACTCCCCCCCTGCTGCACCAGCACCTTCTCGATGCGCCCGTCGTCCTGCTGGAGGGCTTCGCGCACGGGGTTGCGGCCAGCGATGACCCGGGTTTCAGGAGTAGACATGCGTGGTGGCGGGAGCAGGGAAGCGGAGGGGTGGGACGGTGTCTGGCCGCGACGAAATGAGGGCGCGACGACACCAGGACGCAGCGACATCAGGAGGCAGGGAAGATCACGAAGCAACGACGCCACGCGCTGCGAACGCCTCCAGGCGTTCCACTAGCCATGGTGCCGCGTATTCGTGCTCGGGCTTCATCAGCACGCTGCGCAGCACCCGGGCCCTCGGCGCGTCCGCCACCAATTTCGGAACGACGCCTTGAAGCTGCGCCGTCGTCATCTGGTAGAGGCTCACGAAGACCGGGTCGTCGGGGTCGTGCGTGGCCACATCGAACAGCGCGGCGCTGGCGGCGTCGATCTCCGACATTCGACGGTGCGTGGGGAGGTACGCGACGATGTCCGTCTCGGGGCGACCGTAGAGCGTGAACGGGTCGGAGGTCTCGATGCGGTCGGCGAACGTGCGTGCGGCGCGGAGGCAGGCAGCCAGGATCGGCCCGAAGCCGTCGTCGGGGCGCAGCGGGAGGCAGCGGAGCGTGAGCCACAGTGCCCCAGCAGCAGCGCCCGCACGCGAGCATTCGAGGCTGATCTCGCCGAGGTGGAGGTCATCGGAGGAGAAGTAGGTGTAGGGCGAGTCGTGGTCGTAAAACCGCCCCACGCTCGGATCGCGGAAGAGGATGGCCCCGCAGCCGTAGGGCTGAAGCCCGTGCTTGTGCGGGTCCACCACCACCGAGTCGGCGTCGCGGATCGCCAGGAACGCCTCGTGCGGGAAGCCCTCCGGTGCGTGCTCGGTCCCGGCGAGGAGACGAAAGAAGCCGCCGTACGCTGCGTCGATGTGCACCCGGACGCCGTGAGCGCGGCAGAGTGGGATCGCCTCGTGGATCGGGTCGAGGACGCCGAGGCCCGTCGTCGCAGCGGTGAGCACGACCGTCCCGACCTCGCCCCTCTGCAGCGTGGCCTCCAGCGCGTCGAGATCCATGCGGCCTGCGGTGTCGGTCGCCACGGTCTGGTGCGCGATGCCGAGGACGCGGGCCATCCGCGCGTGCGTGTAGTGCGCCCCGGCACTCGACGCGACGGCCTTGCCCGGCTGAAGCTCCCGCGCGACGTAGAGCGCTTCGAGGTTGGCGACCGTCCCGCCGCTCGTCAGGTGCCCTAACGCGGCGTCCCCGTCCGATCCATCGGGGAAGTCGAACAGTGCGGCGAGATCGCGGACGACCTCCTTCTCCATCTGCCCCGTGGGCGGCCCGCCATCGAGCGCGTGGTTGTTCGGGTTCGTCCGCATCGCCGCCGCGTAGGCCGCCACCGCAACGGGGTGCGGCGGCTTGAGCATCTGCCCGGCGTATCGCGGATGGAAGAACGGGTACGTGCCCGGCGCGTCGCCCCGAGGCGGAGCCGTCAGCCGCGCGAGGTAGGCGTCCATCGCCTCCTGCAGCCGCGCCTCCGGTACCGCAGCCGACGGGTGCGGCTTGGCGGGGCCGTACGAGGCTTCCCACGCGTCGATGGCGTCGAGGGCGTGCGTGAGTAGCTGGCGGGGGTCCATGCGGTCTTTGGTCTTTGGTCTTTGGTCTTTGGTCTTTGGAAGCAATCCAGCCGCCGCGCCTGTGTCAAGTGTTCAGATGCCTTTCACTCCGTACGTCCCGCTCTTCACCCACCTCGCCACCGGCGTGCCATGAGACTGGGGCGCTCGGTCGGCTCCGGCTGCGTTGGACGAGCAGCCTCCCACCCCGGCGGGCGCGGGTCGAAGGCATAGAACGCTTGCAGCGCCTCGAACAGCTCGGCGTGGCGCTCTGCGAACGCGACGGGGCGTTCGAAGAAGACCTCCGTTGCCACCGCAAACAGCTCGGCCGGGGCGGTGGCGGCGTAGCTGCTGAGCATCGAGCCGCGGCGTCCGGCGCGCTGCATCTCGCGGCGCATCAAGTCGAGCCAGGCGTCGCGTGAGCCCGCGTCGAGGAGCGACGGCAGGCCGTCGGCATCCGCGTCGTCGAAGTCGAAGAGGTGGGCGAGTTCGTGGAGGACGACGTTCTGGCCATCGCGCCGCGCCCAGCCGTCGCGCACGGACGGCACAGCGAGTTGAACCGGCCCCTGCGGATGCACCATGCCGTCGTAGTCGTAGTCGGCGCTGCCGTAGTCCTCTTCGTGGTAGATCTCGTCGGACGTATCGCCGAAAAAGTCGGGCAGGAAGAGGAAGGTGCGGCCGTCGGAGAGTTCCCAGTCGGGCCGTCCGTGCAGCAGCAGCGCGATGCCCGCCGCGACGCCGAGCCGGAGGTCGTCGGTCACCTCGACGCCGTCCACGCCCTCAAAGCGGCGCTCGGCGAGGACGAACCGCACGTCGCGCTCGAAGCGGCGCTGGCCCTCAGTATCGAGCCGCGTGTAGATCGCGACGTGATCCTGCAGCCAGTGGCGGTGTGCCTCCGGCGTCTTCTGCTGCGCGAGCCGCCACCGCCGCAGCGGCTTTCGCCCCGATACTGCCGCGACGATTCCCAGTGGGATTAGCGCCCACAGCGCCCCGAGCGGTCCCTGCGCAAGCGCACCGACGACGCCCACGACCAGCGCCAAAAGCCCCGCGATGAGGCCCTGGAAGACGAGATCGGCGGGTCGGACGATGCGCACAGCTAGTGGGGCGACAAGGGAGCAAAAACAGATGGCCCGATCTCCCTACGGCGTCGAGAACTGGGGAGCTTGCGCGACTGCGGAGGTGTCGGGCAGGCAGTTGGATGCCACCACAACACTATCAAGCAGACCCATCCGCTCTAGGGCCCCAGCGTTGTATCCAACCCTATACGCTTGTTTCTGAATCGGGTCACTGACGCAATGGCCTGGTTCATACGCCGTGCCTTGTAACAGCGCGAAGAATGTGTCGCTGTTCCGATCCTCTGGACCGAGAGGTGACAGCATAACGCATGAGCTCGCTGCGCCCATCCCAAATCCTCCCATATCGTAGAACCTCGGAAGACTATCCCTGTGGAGCTCGAGACTTTCGCGCCGTCCTTGCTCATAGAGCTCTCGCAACTCCACTTGAAGGGCATACAACTCCGAGACCGATGCCTCCTCCGCATTCACTACGAGCACCATCGGGAATTCTCCAATGACGAACTGGGGCTGGCGCTCTACTGGCACAACCGAACGCGTCGGAAGCGGATAGCATCCTGACAGGACAGCACCGAGCGATAGAATTAGAAGGGCGCGCATCCTGTACTCCACCTCCCTCTTCACTCCTCGCCTTCCTCCCACGTCTCAATCGCCTCCAGCACCGTCTCCACGATCTGGTCCTCGGGGACGGTGCGGACGACCTCGCCGTGCTTGAAGAGGTGCGCACGGCCACGTCCGAGCGAGATACCGAGGTCGGCCCCGGCGGCTTCCCCCGGCCCGTTGACGGCGCAGCCCATGAGCGCCACGCTGAGGTCCTTGTCGAACTTCCGCTGCGCGACGGCCTCCTCGACTTCATCGACGATGGAGAACAGGTCACCTGCGAGGCGCCCGCACGTCGGGCACGCTATGATGTTCACGCCCGGACGGCCGAGGCGCAGGCTCTTCAGGATGAGGTGGCCGACCTCGACCTCGTGCTCGGAGTCGGCGGCGAGGCTCACGCGGATGGTGTCGCCGATGCCGTCGGCGAGCAGGCTGCCGATGCCGATGGCCGACTTGATCGAGCCCGCTTTTACGGTGCCGCTCTCGGTCACGCCGAGGTGCAGCGGGTAGTCCGTGCGCTCCGCGAGGATGCGGTAGCTCTGGATCATGAAAAACACGTCGGAGTGCTTCACCGAGATCACGATGTCCTCGAAGCCCTCACGCTCGCAGACCTCCACGTGGCGCATCGCGCTCTCGAAAAGCGCCATCGGCTGCGGAAAGCCGTACTTGTCGAGGATGTCCTTCTCCAGCGACCCCGCGTTGACGCCGATACGGATCGGGATGCCCTTCTCCTTGGCCGCGAGCAGCACTTCACGCTCCCACTCCGGCTTGCCGATGTTGCCCGGGTTGATGCGCACCTTGGCGATCCCGGAGTCGATGGCCTGGAGGGCGTACTTGTAGTTAAAGTGGATATCAGCGACGAGCGGGACCGGGCTGCCCTGCACGAGGTCGGCGAGGGCGTCGGCGTCCTCGGGACGTGGCACGGCTACGCGCACGATGTCAGCGCCGGCGTCCGCGAGCCGCGTGATTTCCTTCAGGCAGTTCTCCACATCGTGCGTCTTCCCCGTCGTCATCGACTGCACGGCGATGGGTGCGCTACCACCGACTTGCACGTCGCCTACGAAGACCGCTCGGGACTTCCGGCGCGGACGCTCAACGGTGCGCGAGGGTTGATCGGGGGACGATGCAGCTGACGAGGGAGGCGGAGCGGTCGCGGCCATGAGGAGCGGGCAGAATGGCTGGGGGGATGAGGCGGTGCACCGACAACCACCCGCTGCGCGGATTGTTCGCCAACGCCCGGCCCCGGCTGTTCACCTCGACCGAGACGCTGCTCACGCTGAAGTGCCTGGCGCTCCACAACGTCGTGCCCTACACTTCGTCAACCCGAGCGATTCGGCCTGGCATCTTCCCAATCAAACGCGGCCTTGTGATGCGTACCCCGTCGTCGGCCTTCGTAATGCTTCTTCTTGGAGTCCTGCTCACTGCATGCGACTCCTCGTCATCGACGGAGATGCTCCGGCTGTTCACCGAGGTCGAGGCCTATGCTGCTGACGCCACCGTGGCGATCACGTTGGCCAACGTTGGCGACAGGGACGTGGAGGTGCATCCCGAACTTTGCGGCATCATCCCGCAGGTTCGAGGCGAGAGTGGCTGGGATGCGGCCCCGCCCTACGACCGCCTCGACTTCTTGTGTACTGCTGCCGCAACAACGTTGCGCCCTGGTGGACGCATTGAGGTGACGTTCTCGCTCACCGAACTCGACGCCCCGGCTGGCACCCACCGCTTCACTTTTAGCACCTCAGCGGGCCCAGTGTTCTCGAATACGTTTTCGGTGACGAGCTGAGCTCTCAGTCTTCGGGTTGGCGTTCGAAGTCGATCAGCACGTCCTGCCCCGGCGCGACGGCGGCGCGGTTGACGAGGCGTATCGTGCCCGCGTCGTAGTCCACGGTGTAGTCCGCGCCTTCGATGAGGTCGTCACCGCCAGCACTCACCCGCACGGAGCCCTCTGCGAGGGGAAAGCCGAGGGTGTACTCGTCCTGAAGACCGGCACGCAAGGTGCCACGCATGAACCCCGACTCGGTCCCGCTACGCAGACGGTCGGCGTCGTGGCGCAGGCGCTGAACCTCTCGCAAGAGTGCCTCGGCTTGACGTCGCTGCGCAGTGGACTGCTCCTCAACGTTGGGGATCTGGACGTAGGCGAGCTCGCGAACCCGCGCTTCGAGTTCAGCGCGATGCGCAGGGTCTTGCGATTGCGCGGCTTCTTCGGCCAGCTGTGCGAGTCGTGCAGCCTGGGCACGCATGCGCTCTCCGTAGACGCGGCCCCAGACTTCCGCCTCGCTGCCGAAGTCTGCCATCTGCTCCTCGAAGGCACGGCCGTGTACGACTGCCATCTCCGCGGCGAGGCGCTCCATGCGGCTGGCGTAGTCTGCCATGTACTGCCGGTGGGCGTCGTCGTAGACCTGGCCTACACCCGCTGTGTCCACGCGTGCTGCGTACGCCTCCATGTCGCGCGCGTAGGCATCCATCTGTCGTCCGTACGCGGCCCACTGCCGGTCATACTCTTCAGCACTCGCCCTGCCTGTGGGCGTAAAGGGCTCGGACCGCTGCACGCGCTTCATCTCCTCGACCCGCCGGAGGAGCCAGTAGCGCGCCGCGTTATCGAGCGCCTGTGCAACGCCATCGACCTCGTAGACCGCTTCCATGCGTCCATCGGCTCCCGCGCTGGCTTCGTAGCGGCGGGTCTCCCCGCCCTGCTCTTCCTCGATGAACAGCCGCCCGCCCTCCGAGAGCGCTACAGGCAGCCCGTCCTCGTAGGTCACCCGCCCCTCTTGCTCGATCTGGAGGCGGCGCCCGTCAGAGGTACGCGTGTAGGTGAAGGTGTCCCCAGTTCCAGGCATGACCGAAATGCCAGGAGGAAGCGGCGGATGGGGCGGTGGCGGTGGCCTCTGCGAAGTTGCCTCGTCGTAGGAGTCCCGCAGCCAGAGCCGCGCATCCGCGCCGAGGGGCTGTACGGTGCCGTTGACCTCGTAGATTTCCACGATGCCGCCCTCGTCGTCCGTCCGCGCCTCGTAGCGGCGCTCGACGGTGGGCAATTCTTCCACGATGAGCAGGCGTCCGCCTTCCGAAAGCGCCTGGAGCGTTCCGTCACCTGCGAGTGTCACGGTCCCTTCCTGCTCGACCCGCATGCGCGCGTTGTCGTCGTTTCGGGTGTACGTGAAGCTGGAGTCTGGAGACAGCACCTCGATAACCGTAGGCGGAGACGGCGGCATCGGAGGCGGCGGGACCTCAACGACGAGGGACGGAGCGGGAGACGATGTAGCTGACGGTACAGTTGGAGGCGATGGAGGCACCTGGGCGGTGCTCGTCACAGTCGGCCCCATGCAGGCTACGAGGCTGACGACGCAGCAGGCCGCTAGCACCACCGGCCACCGTCGCTGCAGATCGCTCCCTTCACCGTCGATCAGATGTTCGACGCGGTCAGAAAGCGAGGCTCCGCCCCCGGCCGCCATACCCGGTACGAGGTGTGGAAGCGTCGCTGAAGCTCCCCTGAGGCGGTCCGCGCGGAGGCGACCAGCCGCATCGACAAGGCAGCGCGCCATGGCCAGCGGCGAGGTCTGCTCCGCCGCCCACGCGTCGCAGAGGCGCTCCGCCGCAGCCTGCTGCTGGCGCCGCGCGAGGTGGTTGAGCGGTTGGAAGAACGCGAGGCTCTCGATCCCGGCGAAGACAGCAAGCCAAAACGGATCGCGGCGGGCCAGGTGAGCGACCTCATGGGCGAGCAGCGCCCGCTGCTCAGCAGGCGAGGTGTCTTCGACCGCCCAGCGCGGCAGTACGATTTCATCGACCCCGAGCGCAACCGGCACCACGAGCGCGTCAGACTGCGTCAACCGCAAGGGGTAGCGCAAGCCCGCACTTACCCCCAACCGCTTCACCTCCGCGAGAAGCTGGGCACGTTCGACGGGGACCCGATCGCCAAGGCTGTTCACGAACCGCCGATGCGTTCTCACCCGCCGCAACCCTTCTACCGCAAACCCGAACAGCCAAAACCCCACCAGCAAGGCAATCCACGGCGATGCCGTCTCCGGCAACCTCCAGTTCGTTCGGAACGGAACGGGGACCCATTCTGAGGAGGATGGAACCGGCTCGCTAGAGAGCAACGGCTGCGGGTCACGATTGATGATGAGCGGCGCCGCCTCCCTCCTTTCCTTCATGACGACTCGGTCCGGGCTCAGCTCGATCAGCCGCCCTACATCTTCGCCGCGCAGCACAACCACCGTGCTTTCTGACCCCGACGAGGACGCGTAGACCGCAGGTTGCAGCGCCATCTGGATGCCTGTTGTGACGATGCCTGCGAGCACGGCCGTCTTCCAAAGCGCGTCCAGTGTAAGCGCGCTGGTAATCCAGCGGGACGCCAGCCAGGCCGCGCCGAGCAACATGGTGCTGTGCAAGGCATAGGTTGCCAGCCACGCGGCGACCGGTTGGCCCCAGGCCATACCGGGGAATGCGGGTTCGAAGAGCATCGCGTCAAACATCGGTCGCACCGGTTGGCGTGGAAGGGTCATCGTCAGCGTCGTCCGCAGGGTCGGAGGCCGCTTCGAGCGCGTCGAGGCGGGCCCGCAGACGGTCGAGGTCCGTGGCGGAGAGCTCGTCTTCGCGGAGCAGGTGGCTCACCAGCGCCGCCGGATCGCCGCCACGGACCTCGACCGTCTGCGGGCCCGCCTCGACGCGCTCGAAGCGGCCTCCGACCCTGAGGACGACCCTGCGGACGACGCTGACGACGACC
>JBCCRG010000091.1:0-10174 GCA_039208155.1 Bacteroidota bacterium
GTGATCGACGTGCAGCTCTCGGTGCGGGCGCTCATGCCGGAGGCGGCCTACCGCGAGCCGCTCACGGCGCTCGGCTTCGTGATGGAGGCGGGAGACGCCGATCGCATGCGGCGCTTCTTCCGCGAGACCAACACGCCGAGCCGCTTCCACCTCCACGTGCGCGCCGCCGGGACGCTCGGGGAACAGGCCGCGCTGCTCCTGCGCGACTACCTCCGCACGGACCGCGCCGCCCGCGTCAAGGTTGCCAAGCGCAAGCAGCAGTTGGAGGCGGAGGAGGTCTACACCGCGACCAAGGACGCCCTCCTCTGGGAGACGCTAGCCGACGCCTACCAGTGGGCGCAGCAGACCGGCTGGACGCCCGGCGTCTCTGATGCCTGAGCGCTGCTGGAAGCCTGAGTGCTTGGGGGCCCCGGCGAGTTCCTGCCCCGGGCCTCGTTTCGCACTGCGTCAGGGTGCACGCGCTTCGCTTTAGGGGCCGTGGCGTGCCGTCATGCCTAGCGCGCGGCGGGTACAGGCATTATCCTTGCTGTCCGGTCTCACGACGGCCCACTTCCGTCGTTGTGTGTCTGGATCCTGCCCACCCGTTTCGCTCCCGCCATGCGGACCTGGTTTTGTTTCCTCGTCGGCCTTCTTCTCGTCGGCCTCGCCGCGCCCTATGCCACCGCCCAAGTCCAGGCTGATGGCTACGATCCGGGGTGGTATAACGCGGGACAACCGCACGTCAAGCTGGCCGTCGTGGAGGACGGTGTGTACCGGGTCACGGGCAGCGAACTTGCCGCAGCCGGGGCGACGGCGATCGACCTAGGCACCCTCGCCCTGATCGAGAACGGGCGGCGCATCCCGGTCCACCTCGACGGTAGCGCGAGCGGCCTGATGCAGGCGGGCGACGCCGTGGTCTTCGTAGGCCGCCAGAACCGGGGCGATGAGCTCTGGGCCTACCACGACTGGGCCTACCAGGGGGGCAGCGGGCCCATGCCCAACGATCCCTCCTTGCAGAGCAGCAACCGCTTCAGCCTCTACACCGACACGACAACCTACTGGCTCACCTGGGGCGGGCTGCCCAGTCCACGCTACGAGACTCTTGCTCCAGACGCCTTCTCAGAAGGTGCCCCCGTTGTCCGCACCCAGCGCGACACCACGCACTACGAGGTGGACGACCCGGAACTCTACTACGCAGGCGATCCGGCTCAATTCCGGGCGGGCCATCCGTTCTATACACGCGGGGAAGGCTATTACCTCCGACGCTTCGCCCACTTCGCACAGGGCAGTGAGGTCACGTGGATCGTAGGGTTTCCGATCCCTCATGCGGTCCGAGAGAACAGCGAGACACTCGACTTCGCGCTCAAGTTTAAAGGAGCTGCGGGCGCTGAGCATCAGGTCGGTATGGAAGTCAGACAGGTGATCGACGGGGTCTACGACTTCGCGTCCGTAGGGACACTCGCCTGGGACGGCTACGAGTTCGGGACGTTCGAGGGCAGCTTCCCTCAGGGGCGCATCGCGGGGGAGTCGTTCTTCCGGGTGCGCTTTACCTCCACCTCGACGGGGGTGGTGAACAGTAATCACTACCTCGACTGGATCCAGGTTGTGCACACGCGTGACCTCAGGTCCACCGAGGGCGCGCTGCGCATCGTCTCGGACGGTAGTCTAGCGCAGTATCAGCTGCGTGCCTTTGCCGAGGCTCCGGTTGTGTTCAACCCGCGAGACGGCCGCCGCTACGAAACGGCTGCAGACGGGACGACCTTCACCTTCGCCGAGGCCCCGAGCGGTCCGGCCGCCCTGTGGGTCGTTGAGCCGAGCGCCTACCGCTCGGTCGCCGCCGTCCAGGCCGATACCCGAAGCGACCTGGCTAGCACAGCCAACGCGGCTGACTACGTCATCGTGACCCCTGCCGCACTGCGCGCCTCCGCCGAGGCGCACGCGGCCTACCGCCAAAGCGCCACTGGCGGCAGCCACGCCACCCTCGTGGTGGATATCCGCGACGTGTTCGACCAGTTCGATCACGGCCGCCCGACCCCGCTGGCGATCCGCCGCTTCGTCCGCCAGACGAAGGCGTGGAGCCAGCCTCCCCGCTTCCTGCTGCTCTGGGGCGACGACGTCTACCGCTTCCGTACCGACCCCCAGCCAGCATGGTGGCTCCCATCGTATGGCAATGCCGTCTCCGACGCCTGGTTTGCCATGCAAAACGATGGCTCCGGCGACTTCACGGAGCGCATTGCCCTGGGGCGCGTGCCGCTGCGCGCCAACGAGGAGGGGGCCCTCTTCACCCGCAAGATCCGCGACAGCGAGGCGGCCCCGGCCGCCGACTGGCAGAAGCGCGCCATCCTCATGTCCGGCGGCAACGGCCCTGGCGAGCAGACCAGCTTCCGCGCCTACATCCAGAATGTCGGCGCGCGCCTCTCCGGCCGACCCGTCGGGGCCGACACGGTCTTCTTCCACAAGACGAGCGACGAGGTCCTCGACACCTCGCTCCAGGATTCGATCCGCGTGGCGATCCGGGACGGCGCGGCCCTGTTGACCTACCTCGGCCACTCCGCTGCCGAGACCTGGGAGATCGTCATCGACGACCCGGTGGACTTCAACAACGAGGGGCGACTCCCTGTCGTGTTCTCGCTCGGCTGCCGGACAGGCAACTTCGCCGCACTCTCCGATCGCGGCACGCTCGCGGAGGAGCTCGTCCTTGGCTCCGAGGCGGGCGGCATCGCCCACTGGGGTTCCTCCGAGTTGGCCACGGTGCAGGACACGCGGACCATCAGCGACCAGGCGCACCAGGTCATCTTCACGGAGACCAAGCCGGGTGCCGAGGCCGATACATCGCGGGTCCTCGGGCTCGCCTTGCAGGAAGCCAAGCGGCGCTATGCTACCACGTTTGCCTTCGGCGGGCGGTCCTACTATCCCGTGAAGCACCTCCTCATGTACGGGCTCATCGGCGACCCGGCGTCGCGGCTCGTCCTCCCAACGCAACCCGACCTCGCCGTGGCTGACGCCGACCTCCGCGTCTCGCCAGCGGCCCCACTCGTGGAGGACGGCATGCTGACGGCCGAGGTGCGCCTGCGCAACCGGGGTCTCATCCCGCAGGACTCGCTCACGCTCACGCTCCGCCAGGAGCGCCCGAGCCGCGGCGACACCCTCCTGAGTCGCCGCCTCCCGCCCATCGCCCTCGACACGACGTTTACCCTCGACCTCCCGCTCGCGGACGGCGACGCGGGCACCCACTTCCTCTCCGTCACCGCCGACGCGTTCGGGGAGATCGACGAGTTCGACGAGACCAACAACGCGCTCAGCCGCAAGCCGCACGTCGTTTTCTCGAACGGTCTGGCAGTAGTCTTCCCACAGGACCTCACCACGGTCGATGCGCGGCAGCCACGCCTGCGTGTCTCGCTCGCGAGCCCGCGCTCCACCGGCGCGGTGCAAGTCCGCTTCGAGGTCGACCGCGTGCCGACGTTCGACTCGCCCGCGAAGCAGGCTTCTGCTCCGATCCCGATCCGTAATGCACACGCCGACTGGACGCCACCGGAGGCGCTTCCAGATGGCCAGCCCGCCTACTGGCGCGCGCGCATTGACGCAGACGACCAGCTTGACAACTGGGTCGGCGGGCGGCTACTCGTCCAGACAACAGACCAGGCCGGACGGTGGACCATGACTGGCGACCTGTTCGATGCTGCCACCACGGATGGCTTCCTCCGCCGCGACGGCGAGGGCCAGGACGGGGCCTGGGTGTTCAGCGACTACCGGGTGGAGGTGAGCGCGACCGCAGAGTCTGTTGAGACGTCGTTCAAGGGCCAGATCACCGTCAACAGCGGCACGCCGATCCTGCGCAACACCATCGGGGTCGGTATTCTCGTTCTCAACGGACAGACAGGGGCAATCCGTGGCTTTGGGTTTGGCCCCCCCTACCGCCCTGGCGAGTTCGAGAGCGCCATCGCCACGCTCGACAGCGTCGCCACGAAGGTGGCGCAGTCCGGCGACTACGTCTTCGTGCGCTCGCGCAACCTCTTCCAGAGCGGTCCGCTCCCCGACGAACTGCGGGGTATCCTGCGCGGCCTCGGCTCGGTCGCAGCCGACACGCTGGAGTACGACGACATCCACCTGATGATTGCGCAGAAGGACATCCCGGGCAGTGTCTGGGAGCGCGTCGTCCCACCTGGTCCCAACCAGCCGACGTTCACCCAGAAGGACACGACGCTGACGTTCCAGAACCCGGAGGGCCAGCTCACGAGCCCGCGCATCGGACCTGCGAAGGCGTGGCAGGCGCTGACCCTCGACACCGACATCGCGGCCGCCCCGGCGTTCGTGAGCGTGGACGTGCTCGCCGCCGACGGCACGCCGCTCCTGCGCGACATCCGCGCGGCCAGTGCTGACCTGCGCGGCATCGACGCCCGCCAGCACCCGTACCTCACCCTGCGCGCGACGCTCTCCGACACGAGCCAGGCCACCACGCCGCAGCTCGACCGGTGGAGCGTGACCTACGACCCCGTCCCCGAGCTCGTCCTCGACCCCGACCTGCTCGCGCTCCCGACCGATGCGCTGGCGGAGGGTCAGCCGCTCCGCTTCGACGTACCCGTGCGCAACCTCAGCCTCGTCGCGCCCGACTCGGTGGCCGTCCGGGCGACGCTCACCGACGCGGACAACGAGACGCTCGAGATCCTAGTCGCGAGCCGCCAGGACGTCCCCGCCGATTCCGTACTGATGGTGCCTGTGGAGGCCGTGACGCGTGGCCTCGTAGGCCAGAACGCCATCGGGGCGGAGGTCAGCCAGCCGCTGCTCACCGAGGCGCTGACGTACAACAACACGCTCATCGGCAACTTCCGCGTCGCCGCCGACCAGACGGAGCCGGTGCTCCGCGTCATGATCGACGGGACCGAGATCCGCAACGGCCCCGAGCGCGTGTTCAACACGCAAGACCCGGCCATCCCGTTCGTCTCCGCAACGCCGCGCGTCGAGGTTACGCTGACTGACTCGAACCCCTTCCTGCGCCTCGACGACCCGACGGCCTTCACGCTCACGCTCAACGGCGAGACGGTCGGCCCCGAGGCGGTCGTCTTCGAGGCAGCCACGGACGCGGTGAACGAAGCCCGCCTCGTCTTCTCGCCGCCGGGGTCGCTCGCGGACACGCTCCACACGCTCGCCATCGAGGCGCGCGACGCGACCGGCAACCCGGCCCGCATCGCCAACGACTACGACCTCGAGATCGGCGGCCCCGCCCCGCAGGACTCGACGACCTACCGCGCCTACTTCCGCGTGCAGTCGGAGATGGAGCTAGAGAGCGTCTTCCCCTACCCCAACCCGATGGTCTCCTCGACGCGGTTCATGTTCCGCCTGCGCGGAGCCGACGCGGCGCTCGTGGAAGACCTCCGCATCCGCATCTACACGGTCAACGGCCGCCTCATCCGCGAGCTCGACCCGCTCGCCTGTGAAGATGCCACCGCGTGCGTGGCGGGGGCCCAGATCGGCTGGAACGACGTGACGTGGGACGGGCGCGACGAGGACGGCGACCTCGTGGCGAGCGGCGTCTACCTCTACCAGGTCTTCCTGCGCGCCGACGGGCAGTCGCTCACGCCGAGCAACGACCCCATCGGCAAGATCGCCGTGATTCGGTAGACCGGATCAGAACGCGCGGACGAGGTCACGTTGGCACGTTAACCCACGCACACGGCGGTACCGCCCGGGTCTTCCCGGTTCGACGCCGTCCGGGACTGCCGTTGCTGGGCGGTTTGCGAACCGCCCCTACGGATCAGGGCTTCGCTTCACCGTCTTGCCGATTCGCTTATCCTGCCTCGCTGAGCAGATTCTCTACGGTACGCGCGGCGGCGGGCGGGAGCGCCGTGAACGTCACCGTCACCAGACTGCCTTCGAGGTCGATCACTTTGCCGTAGACCGTCTGCAGGTCCGACTCCGGGTCGGCCTCGGGCGCGGGGAGGTAGAGCTGTAGGTTTTCGAGCGGCGCGAGGCCGTTGGGCGTCGCCGTGCGGAAGACGGCGGCGAGGCGCGAGAGCGCGACGAGTTCCGCGTCGGTGCGGTCGCCGGTGAGCATCACGCCGTCGATGCGGGCGTAGCCGAACGGCAGCGGCGCGGGGAGCGTGACCGGGGCGTCCTCGTCGGGGACGAGCGTGAGACCGTAGGGCGCGCCGATGCCCGTCACGTCGCACACGGGGATCGGCGCGGGGAACCCCTTCACGGAGACCCGCATCTCGCGCGCGACCTCAACCTCCGCCTTGGCGTCTTCGACCGTCGCCGCGCTCGCGAGCACCTGCCCGCCGACCGTGTACGACTCGATTCGCGCCGCCAGGTTGACGTGGCTCCCGACGACGCCGTACTTCGCACGCCGCTCCGAGCCGATGTTGCCGACGATCACCTCGCCCGTGTGCAGCCCGATGCCCATCCGCAGCGGCGCGATGCCGAACGACGCCAGCCGCGCGTTCACGCCGCCCATCGCGTTCTGCATCGCAAGCGCACAGGCAATGGCGCGCCCCGCGCAGTCCTCCCGCTCGACGGGGGCCCCGAAGAGCACGAAGATGCCGTCGCCGATGAACTCGTTGATGGTGCCATCGTGCTCGGCGATCACGTCCGCCATCGCGCCGAGATAGACGTTCAGGATCTCGACGACCTGCTCGGGCTCCAGCGCCTCCGCGAGCGCCGAGAAGCCTCGAATGTCACTCATCAGGATCGTGACGGTACGGCGCTCACCGCCGAGCCGCAGCGCCTCAGGGTCGGCGAGGAGCGTCTCCACGACCTCGGGTGAGAGGTAGCGCCCGAACGTCGACCGCGCGAGCCGCCCGCGCGCCTCCTGCTCGGCCTCTTCTACCGCCTTGTCAACCGTGATCTCGAGGTCGCTCAGGTCGATAGGCTTCGGGAGGAAGTCGAACGCGCCGCGGTTCATGGCCGCGCGGATGTTCTCCATGTCGCCGTAGGCCGTCACGACGACGGCGCGCAGCGAGCGCTGCTTCGCGGTCTTGCCGAGGTGTTCGAGGAGCGTGAGCCCGTCCATGCGCGGCATGTTGAGGTCCACGAGCGCGACCTGGATCTGCGGGTTCGCCGCCATCACGTCGAGGGCCTCCACGCCGTCCTGCGCGAAGTGGAAGGCGAAGTCCTCGGCGCGGATGCGGCGGCGAAACTTCTGCCGTACCAGCAGCGCGAGGTCCGGCTCGTCGTCGACGACGAGGATGTGCGTGGGCGTGGGCACGGATGTGGTACGAGAGGAGCGGGGAGACATAGGAAGGTAAGAGCGTGTGCGGGCGCGCTGCCGAGGCCATCACAGCGATACGACGAGCGCCACGTTTGCGTATCGGCGCGGCAGCACAGACGTCAGGACTGAGTCGCAGGCACTCACGCCGAGGCTCGACCTCTGTGCGCCTCACTCATGTCGAGGACTGGCCGTGACCCGTATACCCGCTTCGCCTAGCGACCCGCTTCGCCTAGCGCTGCGCAAGACGCAGGCGGAGCCAGCGTGCCCACCGGCGGACGCCCGCGTGCCTCAGCACAGGTCGGACCAGCCGAGCTACTCGCTTACGAAGCGTCGGCGGGTTGACGGGAACCGTCATCACCTCTGGCCAGAGCCGCTCGATCAAGGCGAGGTGCAACGCTTCGGAGGGTTGTCCGCGGTGTTGAGGCGCGACGGCCAGGAGCGTCTCGAGCAGCGCGCGGCAGTTGAACGGTGTGAAAGCGTCCAGCGCGAAATCCATCTCGGCCTGATCCTGCGCTTCCCATCGGCCGATCCGCTGCTCCCAGAAGAACACGTCGAGAAGGTCGTAGCCAGCCTCGCGGAGCGGCCCGGCTGCTGCGTCGCGCCACGCCTGGAAGTGGCGCGCGGCGAACGCGTTGTCGCCCATTCCGGTCAGGGTGGCAAGCGCCGACCCGTCGAGCGGAACCACGTCAGGGTTGACGAAGCGGGCGTAGTAGCGCCGCGTGATCTCGCTCATGTTGCCCTTCACGTGCAGGCTCTCCGGCGGCAGAGCCTCCGAAAGCGCATAGGCCGCTGGTGCTCGCGCCGTAGTCGCTGTCGTCACACTAGCTGAGTACGCTTCCCGAAAGGTGCCGATGCGCGGGTCCTCTGAGGCGAAGAACGCCCGTGGGCTTTCCGCGTCGATCCATTGGTAGCGCAGACCAAACGTATCGGCGAGCCTCTGTGGGATGCGAGCGTCTGGGTGGCGGGCATCGATGGTGTAGTAGTCGTGTGTAAAGAAGCGCGCTGTTGGGACAAGGGAGCGGGCGGCAGCCAGGAGGAGGCGGCTGTCCAGTCCTGCCGTCATCGCGACGGCGAGCGGCTGTCGCCGCGCCGCTGCATCGAACAGACGTCGCAGCAGGTCGGCTCCGGCAGCGGCCCCGTCCTCGAAGGACAGGGACGGGCGCGGGACCCGGGGCCAGTACCGCCAGGTTGCGCCGCGATGGAGGTCGAGGGCATGGTTGGGGAGGAGGTGGCGGACGCCTGCGTAGGGCGTGCGGTCACCAGGCCACCATGCCTCAGGCTCGTGCGCCATGTAGGGCGACTCCAGGAAGGCGTGCTGGGCGTCAGCGTCCCCGGCGAGCGGCCGCGCGCGGCGGAGTAATTCGGGCTGGGAGGCACACCAGACGAGGCCAGCCGCGTCCCTCATGTAGACGACCGAGCGGAGCCCGCCAGGGTCGTGGAAGAGCACCTGCCTACGCGGCCCCACGGCCATGATGACCCAGCGCCCTCCCAGCCGAACCGTCTGCTCGAAGAGTGCCTCAGGCGTGTCTGCCACCTGGGCAAGCCGGGCCGCGATGTCCGCATCCGCGTCGTCAGGCGCGTCGGGATCGAGCGCGTAGCCGAGCAGGATCAGGTGCGCCCCGCCCCGCTCGCACACCGTGGCCTGGAGGTCAGGGTGGGTGTAGAGGTGGAGGTCCGCTCCCATCTGGACGCACGGCCACGCCGAAAGGGCAGGCACCGGGGCGGGACCCAGGAGAAACTGTCGGCGGAAGAGGAGTGGATGCACAGCAGCGTCCCAAAGCTATTGCAGATGTCGATTCGGCGGGCGAGGCTGAGCGGGCGGCAGTCCCACGAGGCACGTAAAGCAGATGCGGTATGAGCATCGGCGATACCGTGCAACGCCGCGAGGACGATTGCGCAGCCAGCTGCAGCCTGAAAAGAGCTTTACGATAGCCTCCAGGCAACCCTTACTCCCAAGACCACGTTCGCTGCCTCGCAGACTATCATAGATGGACACTCACTACCCCACCTTACATCTGTGCAAACAAATGCTTTGACATCAGATGCGCAATTCGTGTTATTTATAATTCTCTGCCTTGCACAATCTAAGGACACCTTCCTAATCAGTGGATCCTACGATCTTTGTTTCGTATCGGCGAAACCATCGAGAGGCAATCAGCCGTTTAGTTGACCAACTGGAAAAACATCGTACACGCGTTTGGTGGGATGGAGACTTACGGCTTGCTGAGACTTGGCCCGACGTTGTAGACGAGAAGATTCGAAAGAGCGACTTCTTTCTGCTCTGCATCTCGCGTGGACTCGAAGACTCTTACGTTCTGCGCGAGCTCCAAGAAGCCGTCGAAGCTCACCGCACCACTGATTCCACTTGGCTTATCCCTATCATCGTCGAGCCGAGCGAGATACCCCGGATCGATGTTGGCGGACGTGATCTGGCCGAGATCCACACGCTCAGCCTCGTTGATGACTTCGATGCGGCTCTTGACGGGATCCTACGCCTGGTCCATCCAAGCTTCTCGATCCGGCCCCAGATGGTTCTCGTACCGCCCGAAGGCCAGCACCAAATAATGCCGCCGTTCTGGATCGGTAAATACCCAGTGACGGAGGGCGAATGGCGCGAGGTCGTCGGCAGACCGGCAAGTGGCGGCGATCCGAATCACCCGGTCGTAAACGTCACCTGGAACCAAGTCCATGACTTCCTGGAGAAGCTAAATGCTTCCGGTAGCGCTAGGTATCGTTTGCCGACTGAAGCGGAATGGGAGTTTGCATGCCGGGCTGGCATGGAAGGAGATTTCGGCTTCGACGGCGGGTTAAGCAAACTAGGCGACCACGCTTGGTATGTGGAGAACTCCGATGACCGAACACACAGAGTAGGCCTGAAGGCTCCGAACGCTTGGGGGATTTACGACATGCACGGCAACGTCTGTGAGTGGACCCAGGACATCAGGCCGCTCATCGACGAGCAAGGTCATAGGGTCGCAGAGGCTGTAACCA
>JBCCRG010000092.1:0-10074 GCA_039208155.1 Bacteroidota bacterium
GGGCCAGGCCGAGGGCAAGCGCGAGCAGGTCGCGGCGATGTTCGACCGCATCGCGCCGCGCTACGACCTGCTCAACCGGACGCTCTCGCTCGGCATCGACGTGCGCTGGCGCAAGCGCGCCATCCGCGTGCTCTCCGACCGCCTCACCGGTCCGCCGGAGCGTCTGCTCGACGTGGCGACGGGCACGGCCGACCTCGCCATCGCGGCGCACGAGGCGCTGCAACCCACCGAAACCATCGGCGTGGACCCGTCGGAGGGCATGCTCGCCTACGGCCGCGAGAAGGTCACCGAGCGCGGGCTCGATCTCCTCACAAATGGTAACGGCGTCGGGGACGGCACTGGCATCCGCCTCGACGTCGGCGCGAGCGAGGCCCTCCCCTACCCCGACGCGCACTTCGACGGGGCGCTCGTGGCCTTCGGCGTGCGCAACTTCGAGAACCTGCGCGCTGGGCTCGCTGAGATCCGCCGCGTGCTGCGGCCAGACGCGCCGCTCGTCGTGCTAGAGTTCAGCCGCCCGCGCACACCGGGGCTGCGGCAGGCTTACCAGTTCTACTTCACGCAGGTCCTGCCGCGCATTGGCCGCACGGTTTCCGGAGACAGCGGGGCCTACACCTACCTCCCCGAGTCGGTCAAGGTCTTCCCCGACGGCGACGACTTCCTCCGCGAGATGCGCGAGACGGGCTACCGCGACCTCCGCAGCGAGCCGCTCACGTTCGGCATCGCGTCGCTCTACAGCGGGGTTGCGTGAGAGGAGGCTGTCAGCTTACGGCTCTCGGCTGTCGGTTTAGCACGGTCCCGCAGGCCGACAGCTGACAGCCGAAAGCCTCCGCTCAATCCTTTATCACTCGGATGAAGGGCTCGTCGCGGTCAGGGCCGCCTCGGCCCTTGGCGCGTCGCTTCGAGGCGTTGTCGCGGAGGCTCTCGTCGGCCTCAGGGAGGACGAAGCCGAGCAGGATGTAGAGCGCGATGCCGGTCGGGAACGCGAAGATGGTCGCGAGGACGAAGGCGATGCGCACCAGCGTCGGGTCGATGCCGAGGAACTGGCCGACGCCGCCTGCGACGCCGAGGATCTTCTTCTCCTTCGACTTTGCGAGCTTCTTCCGACGGTTCCGCGTGCGCTCCATCCGTGAGGCGCGGCGCTCTTCACGCCGGTCGTCGCGGCGCTCCCGGCGGCGGCTGGAGGTACTGCTCGACGCGGAGGCGACGCGCTCCTGGCGGCGCTCCCGCTCGCGGCGGCGGCGCGCGGCCTGCTGGCGGCGGCGCTGCTCGGCACGGCGCTTCTTCTTGCGGCGCTTCTCCGGGCTCCACGAGAGCATCCCAAACCCGAGCAGAATGATGAGGATGCCTGCGAGCCACGGGAGCACCGTCATGATCTCGCCGAGGCCGCTCCAGAGCGGGAGGCCCATCTGCTGGAGCGAGTAGAGCGTGCCGACCCCGATCATCGAGATGCCGGCGGCAGTCGGGAGATTCCAGAAGCCCGGCTTCTTCTCCGAGAGCGCCTCCTCGTACTCCTGCTCGTCCAGGAACGCCTCGATCTCCTCGTCGGTGACGTCGTCGTAGAGTTCGTCGTACAGGCCGTCGGCGAGTTCCTGGTCGCCGACGCTCATGCGGCTGCGCACCTCGGCGGCACGCAGCGTCAGTTCGTCGTCGTCGAGGTTGTCGCTGTCGAGATTATCAGCGCGGTCGAGTTCGTCGGACCGACGGCGCTGGCGAGAGCGGGTGGACATGGCAGCGGTGGCTCGTGGGGCTGTGCCGGAAAGTACGGCGATGCCAGTCGGGATGTTACGACACCGAGAGCCCGAGGATCGGGGAGCCGGAGCGTTGAGGAAACGGAGGCCCGAAGACACCGGGGAGCTATCGCTTTCGACTAGACTCGGCGTTCCCTCATGGTGCTGCCTCTCCGGGTCAACGCACCCGTCTCCAAAAAAAGAGGGCGCGGCCCCACCCCTAGAGCCGCGCCCCGTATCCCTCACAGTGGAGGGTCCCCCTCATCGGGATTGGAGTCGGTACACATGTAACGCCGCGCCTACCCAGCTTATTGTCACCGGGATGCCTGGGCACTCTGAAGTACCCTGGCGGTGTCGACGAGCCGGATGAACTCGCCGCGGTAGCCGTGGGCGTCTTCGCCACGCCCGTCGCGGGCGAGCGCGAGCACGGTGTCGAACGTAGTGGTCCCGGCGTTGTCGGATTCGCGCAGGAGCATCCCAAAGGCGGCCACGGCGGCGGCGAACTGCGTGTCGGTCGAGGCGCGCGCCATCGGCGTGTCAGCGGGACGAACGGCATGGGTGAGCAGTTGACTCGTGTCGCCATCCGGCTGCTTGTAGCGCAGCTTCACGAAGAGAAGTTCGTCGCCCGTGTCTGATGGCTCGAAGTCGGGCTCGGGCGTGATGTTTTGCTGGTACCGCAGCGGATCGACGGTCGGGAGGCTAGCCAGCGTGGGCGAGTCGGCCCCGACAGGAATGACTTCGTAGAGCGCCGTGACGCTGTGGCCCGCGCCGAGGTCGCCTGCGTCCTTCGTGTCGTCGTTGAAGTCTTCGTCGGCGAGGAGGCGGTTCTCGTAGCCGATGAGCCGGTAGGCGGCGACGGCGGCGGGGTTGAACTCGACCTGGAGCTTCACGTCCTTCGCGATGGTGAAGAGCGTGCCGCCCAT
Source organism: Bacteroidota bacterium (assembly GCA_039208155.1). Classification (GTDB taxonomy): domain Bacteria; phylum Bacteroidota; class Rhodothermia; order Rhodothermales; family Rubricoccaceae; genus JBCBEX01. The sequence goes on from JBCCRG010000092.1 coordinate 2,651, forward strand.
CTGCGCGACGAGCACCTTCTGCGCCTCCTGGATCGTGTCGATGTAGGCGTAGTTGCCGTTGCCGTGGTCGGCGATGGTCTCCATCTTGGAGTCCTGCAGGTTGCCCGTCCCGAAGCCGATCACGGAGAGGAAGACGCCGCTCTCGCGCTCCCGCTCGATGAGCCGCAGCATCTCGGCGTCGGACGACGGCCCGACGTTGAAGTCGCCGTCGGTGGCGAGCAGGATGCGGTTGTTCTTCTCCGCGTCAAACTGCTGGCGTGCGACCTGGTAGGCGAGCGCGAGGCCCTGCCCGCCCGCCGTCGAGCCGCCCGCTTCGAGGCGGTCGAGCGCGCCGAGGATCGTCTCTTTGTCGGCTCCGGAGGTCGGCTCCAGCACGACGCCCGCCGCGCCTGCGTAGACGACCATCGCGACGGTGTCTTCCTCGCGGAGTTCGTTCACGAGCAGCCGCAGCGCCGACTTCAGAAGCGGCAGCTTGTTCGGGCTGTTCATCGAGCCCGAGACGTCCAGCAGGAAGACAAGGTTGGCAGGCGGCAGGTCGTCCGTGTCGATGCGGCGACCCTGGAGCCCGACGCGCACGAGCCGGTGCGCAGGCTGCCACGGCGCGACGGCCACCTCCGACGTGACTGAGAACGGAGCGTCGCTCTCGGGGTCCGGGTAGTCGTAGGTGAAGTAGTTGACGAACTCCTCGATGCGCACCGCGTCGATGGGCGGCAGAACCCCATCGTTGAGCATCCGGCGTACGTTGGCATAGGACGCCACGTCCACATCGATGCCGAAGGTGGAGAGCGGCGCATCGCCGACGCGCTTGAACGGGTTCTCATCGATGGCGGCGTAGCCCTCACGGTTCATCGAAGGCAGGCCAGGGCGATCCGATGGAGCATAACCTGCGGGCGGCGGAGGCGGTGCGAAGTAAGCGAACGTCTCCCCCCGTCCCGCGCGCGTTCGCTGCTGCGTCTGCTCGACCACCTCGTAAGCTGCTGTGTCCCCCACCTCTACCGGCAGCGGCGTCTTCGGCTGCACGACGAGAGGGCCGTGCAACTCCTCGTAGCGGGCGACCACCTCCGCTGTACCTGGCGTCAACTGCACGTCGAGCGGTGTCGCAGAGCCTGTTCGCACAACGACCTCTTCGACACGGAGCGGTGCGAAGCCCGACCTCGCCACCCGCACGGTGTAGGTCCCGGCGGGAATGCCGAGGACCTCGTACCGCCCGGAGGCGTCCGTCGCAGCGCCGAGGCTGGTCCCGTCGAGCATCACGGTCGCGCTGCGGAGCGGCTGCCCCGCCTCGTCGGTGACGAGCCCCGCGATGGTACCCGTCTGAGGGTGGGGCGACGGCGCGTGGAGGGCAACACCGGGGCCGAGGAGCAGCCCAAGGGTGGCGAAGACGAACAGCGGAAGCGTAGAAATCCGAAGCATGGGCTGTGACGAGTTCGTGGACGGGAGAACAAACCTGCGCCGCGCCTTACGGGGCCCTGCGCAGTGTGTAGACCGCAACCCCGCGAAAAAGTCGCCGTCAGAGAGCGTCCACGGAAGCACAGCCGGCGTTGCCTCCGCGTCTGCTCCCTAAACCGCCGGGGCGCCCGGGTTATTGCCACCCGACCGAAAAGAGCACGCCGCTGGGCCGCCCGCCCGTGCTGCTGTGGGACCTCCCTCTACCCCGTGCACCTACCCTTGCCCTCCGATCCCACTTGCATGCTCACGCCCGATATCCGCACCTACATCGACCGAAGCGTTCTGTGCTGGCTGGCTACCGTCAACGCCGAGGGCGTGCCGAACGTCTCGCCGAAGGAGGTCTTCGCTGCGCACGGCGACCGTCACCTCCTGATCGCCCACATCGCCTCGCCGCAGAGCGTGCGCAACATCCGCGCTAACCCGCAGGTGTGCGTCAGCTTCGTGGATGTGTTTGTCCAGAAGGGCTACAAGCTGATCGGCACCGCCGAACTCATCGCCCCGGACACACCGCGCTACGAGGCGCTGCTGCCCCCCTTGCATCGGATCACGCAGGGGCTGTTTCCGATCCGCAGCATCATCGCCATCGACGTGACGGCCACGGCTCCCATCGTGGCGCCCAGCTACCGCCTCTGGCCCGACGTCACCGAGGCGACCCAGCGGGCGTCGGCGATGCGCACGTACGGCGTCGCTCCGCTGCCTGCCGAAAGCATGCCCGAGGCCCTCTGAATCGCCCCTACCATGATCGACGAGATCTTCGCGCTGTCGGCGCACATCCGCTACGTGGCGCTCTACCGCGACGGCCACCTCACCTCGCGGCAAAAGGCGGAGGTCGCCGACGCCAGCAGTTCGGAGTCGGACCGCTACGAGGAGCTGTTCGTCAACCCAGCGCTGCTCACGCTCGCGACCCAGCGTGGCACCCTCGACTGCGGCGGGCTCGACTACCTTCTCATCCGGTACGGCCACTTCTTCCAATTTGTCTTCGCACAGCCGTGGGGGCACGTCTCAGTGTGCATCGACGCGGAGGCCGACGCGATTGGGATCGGTACCCGCGTCCGAGCGTGGGTCGCACGGGCCTAGCGACGCGCGGGGTCGTCTTCCCGCGCCTCGGGCGGAACGCGTGGGGGATGGCACACACGGCAGGGACGCTTGCCGAGCCGCACCGCCGACGCCGCGTTGGGGTGCACCATCAGGTTGTGCCGGGCGATGCGCCGCGCGTTGTGGCAGTGGCGAAGATGGTAGACCCGCGAGCGCTGGCTCGACACGACCTGCACTCGCTGCGTTTCGACCTGCACGCCCCGCGCCTCGACCTGCGTGGTGTCGGACGCCTGCGCGGAATCGGACACCGCGGCCGTTTGGGCGCGCGTGCCTGCAGCCCCGGCGAAAACGAGAAGCAGCAGAATGGAAGCCCGGCGCAGCAGCATCATGCCCGCTAGACGCCTCGGCCCCGCTCGTGTAACTCAGGAATTCCCCGAAAACGGCCACCCCGCGAGCCTGCACTCACCGTCCGCGCACAGTCACACGTCCCACACCCGCGCGCACGTCGACCTCGGCTGCTGGCTCGGTGCCAAGCCGCCCCGTCACACGCTGTCCCGCATCGGTTTGCGATCGCTGGAGTTCGTCAAGACCGTCCGCGCGAACGGTCCCCGTGGTGCTTTCCGCAACGACCGAGACCTCCGCGTCGCTAGGCAGCCACACATCGACGGTGCCGCTGCCGACCGTAGCGGTGAGGCGCCCGTCGGGCGGAAGGCTGACTACGTCGGCATCGATGGTGCCATCCTCCGCGCTGAGCGTCACGGTTTGCGCCGCGAGGCCCGTAGCCTGAATCACTCCCGCGTCCGTCAGGGCCGTGACGAAGGCTCCAGCAACACCACCGACCGTGATCGGCCCCGCTTCGAGTTGGAGGTGCAAGACGGCATCGCGCGGTACCGATGCCGTGAACGAGGTCTCGATGCCGGGCGGCTGCGGCGCGGGCGCGATGATCTGCACGATCTCGTCGTCGCCGTCCACGCGGACGACCTCGCCGCGCTGAAGGCGCTGCCGAGCCGAGCCGTCGGTCGCCCCGCGCGCCGTGCGGACGACCTGCACCGTCGCCACCGTCGCGGTATCGTGGGCCACGACCTCGATACGCCCGGCCTCGGCCTGCAGCACGAGCGTCCGCCCGTCGAGCGCAACCGCGTGCGTCACGGTGTCGCGTACGGCCAGTCGCTCAAAGCGGAAGGGCGAATCTCCGTCCTCCGCGCACCCAGAGGAGGAAAAGAGGAGGGGCAGCGCGAGCAAGAACGAAGCTGCCAGAGTGCTCACTCTGGGCAGCGAGCCCCGCCTACCCTCCCACCAATGACTAAAGCGAGCAACGCGAGCGTACCAAAGGCGGTGCAGCCGCCGGACCAGTGACCGACGCGAGCCAACGGCGAGCGTCTCCCTCACGACAGCGTGATGCGCTGGACGAAGCGGCGCACGGCCACCCACGACGCCAGCCAGCCGAAGAGCGCGCCGAGCAGCAGGACGCCCGCGAACGCGACGAGCGGCGTCCCAAACGGCCAGCCGAGATCGGCCAGTTGGGGGATACGTCCGAGAAAGAGGCCGTAGAGCACCCAGATGAACCCGCACGCCAGGACCGCTGCGAGCAGCCCCTGCGCGATGCCCTCGACGAGGAAGGGGCGCTGGATGAAGCGGTTGGTCGCGCCGACGAGCTTCATCGTGCGGATGAGCATACGCCGCGCGTAGATCGTCAGCCGGATCGTGTTGCCGACGAGGAAGAGCGCCGTCAGCACGACGAGCACCGCCAGCGCCAGCGCGACGGTCTGCACCACGCGCAGGTTCTCGCGCACCCGTTCGATGATCGAGGCGTCGTAGGCGACCTCGTCGACGCCCCGCAGCGGCTCGATGCGCGCGGCGATGGAGGCGATGCTGTCCGCGCTCGCGTAGGCAGGCGTGACCTGCACGCGGAACGAGGCAGGCAGGAAGTCAGCCCCGACCACGTCCTCAGCGCCCTCGCCGAACTCGGTGACGAATGTCTGGTAAGCTTCCGCCTGCGTGACGAACGTCGTCGCCTCGACGCCGGGGTGCGCTTCGAGTCGGTTCTCGACGAGCTGCTGCGCCCGCGTATCCGCCCCGAGGTCGAGGAAGACCTGGAACTCGCCGACCTGCTGCTGGAGCGCCTGCGCGACCTGCTGGCCCTGCCATAGGAGGAGCCCGAAGAGTCCGATGAGGACAAGCGCCACCACGAGCGCGCTCACGGACGTGACCGTGGCGAATTTGGCGCGGCCAAAGCCCGCGAGCCCCTCGCGGATCGAGTAAGAAAGAGCCATCTAGGGTCGAGCGTCGAAGGTCGAAGGTCGAAGGTCTTGGGTGCGGGGGACCTTCGGCGGCGTGGTCAAAATACCGTGGCGGTGTGGCAAGCCGCCCTGACGCGTCGCGTTAAACGAATTCGTCCACACGGTTGCACCCTCACACTCGCCTCTCCTGCTACCCGACGCGCTGCCCGACGGGATAGCTGCCGAGCACCTGGACGCGCGCGGCGAAGTCGGCGAGGTGGTCGAGCGCGCGGGCGACGGGCCGGTCCGTGGCATGTCCACCGAGGTCGACGTAGAAGAGATACTGCCCCGGCGTGCCGACGAGCGGGCGGCTCTCGATCTTGAGCAGGTCGAGGTCGCGCAGCGCGAACACGGCGAGGCTCTTGAAGAGCGCCCCCGGCACGTTGGCCCGCAGCGCGAAGACGAGGGAGGTTTTGAAATGCGGCCGTGTGGCCATGTGTGTATCCGTGGAGTGATCCGCTCCCCTCCTAGACAGAGTCTTGCCCTCGCGGACGCGGGGGAGGGGCTGGGGGTGGTTGGCCGCGATGCCAGAACTCACCGGCCGGCCGGCCTTGTCTACCCCCTCCAACTCCCCCTGTCCAGGGGGAGAGCTTTTCATTTCGCCTACGCGCTTCTTCACCGTCCTCACTTTCTCGCGTCTCGTAATCGCCAGGAAGCGCGTGACGTTGTTCTCGTCGCCTTCAATGCTTGCCGCCAGGACGGTGAGGCCATACTCCTCGGCGGCGGCGGCGCTCGCGATCGCGGCTTCGTGCTCCAGCGCCTCGCCGCCCCGCTCGATGTCGGCCAGGCGACGGGCAGCGCCAGCGGTGTCGTAGTCGGGGACGGGCTCGGCGGCAGGGAGGTGCGCACGGAGCCAGGCGTCGCACTGGCCGAGGGCCTGCGGGTGCGAGCGGACCCGCTTCACGTCAGTCAGCGTGGTCCCGGGCCGGGCCATCAGGTGGTGGCGGATGCGTAGGTGCACCTCGCCGACGATGGGCAGCGCGAATTCGCGCAGGAGGTCGTAGTTGACGTGGACGCTCCCGAAGCGCGCGTTCTCGATGGGCACCAAGCCCTGATCGACGGTGCCTGCCTCGACCGCCTCGAAGACGGCCCGGAAGCTTGGGCAGGCCACCGGCTCCGCGTCCGGCCCGAAGAAGGCGCGCACGGCCACCTCGCTGAACGCGCCGACCTCGCCCTGGAAGGCGATGCGGGGCGCTGTCGGCTTTCGGCGGTCAGCCATCGGCTAGCTCGTACGTAGCGGCGTGATGGCGACGGTGCAGCGGCTCACGCAGACCAGCTTCTCGTCCTCGTCGCGGATCTCGACCTGCCAGACCTGCGTGGTGCGGCCCTGGTGGACTGGCGTCCCGACGCCCGTGAGCAGGCCCTCCTGCTTCGAGCGGAGGTGGTTGGCGTTGATCTCCATGCCGAACGCCGTATGCCCCTCGGGCGCGCCGAGGAAGGCCCCGACGGAGACGATGGTCTCGGCGAAGGCCACGCTCGCGCCGCCGTGGAGGTAGCCCATCGGCTGGTGGTGGTCAGGCGTGACTGGCATCGTGGCGACGACGCGGTCCGGCCCAGCCTCCACGAGTTCGATGCCGAGGAGCGCGGCGAGGCCACCGGCAGGGTTGACGTAGTCGGACATAGAGGGTCGAGGGTCGAGGGTCGAGGGTCGAGGGTCGAGGGTCGAGGGTCGAGGAAGGTGCCCGTCCGCCTGGAACGTGTCAAGCGAGCGCGCCACTCTTCACTCTTTACCCGTCACTCTTCACCGCCATCGTGTCGGCCGGGTAGCCCCGCAGTTCGTCGTAGAGCGCGACCTGGTCTGGACGCAGCGTGTCGCGCATGGCGACGTGCGCGGTGAGATGCAACGCACGGAGGTCGCCGAGCACTGCCCCGACAGAACGCGAGGCACGCTGGACGTTCGCCTCGGTGGCTACCTGGTGAACAAACAGGCTGTCTAGCGCCCGCTCTGCCGCGATATAGGCTTCGCCCAATCGCGGTGCCTCCTCGACAACCTGTTGGCGCAATTGCTCGGCATACGCCTGCTGGGCTGGGGAGAGGCCGAGTGTATCGCGCAGGTCGAGGACGTGGAGCGGACCGGGGAAGTGGTTGCGCTCGGCGGGGACGGCGAGCCCCATGCCGCGCCCGGCGAGGTAGCCTTCGATCTCGCGGTCAGACAGTGCCGTGACCCGGCGGTCGCGCGGCGGCTCAGGCGCAGGGCTCATAGCTAGCGTCTCGACGGACGTGGTATCGGGTGCGGAGGACGAGGGCGAGTCGGGCCGGGCGCATCCGACGAGCAAGAGCCCGACTACGAGCAAGAGCCCGACTAGCAGGACCGACAGCGTGAGGCGAGACGGGAGGCGCATGGCGAGGCGTTGGACGTTGTGGAGGTTGGTTCAAAACCCCGCGACAAACCGGCGGGTCCCCAGCAGGTCGAAGCGCCGGGCTATCTTCTCGCGTTCCCTCCTACCCCAATCGACCTCACCGCATGGATTTCGACGCGATCATCGTGGGCGCTGGCCCGGGCGGCGCGACCGCTGCCGCCGAGATGGCCAAGGCTGGCCTGCGCCCGCTCCTCCTCGACAAGACCGACGCCTTCCCCCGCGACAAAATCTGCGGCGACGACGTGAGCGGCAAGAGCGTGGACGTGCTCCGGCGGCTCAACCTCCTCGACCGGCTCGTGGA